>CAXTRZ010000152.1:0-6067 GCA_964246715.1 uncultured Acidobacteriaceae bacterium
GTGGGGGATATTCATCCGGCGGCGTTCCAGGTGTCCTCCGCGTATACGCCGGTGCCCGGAGGCGTGGGGGCGCTGACGATTGCGATGCTGATGGCGAATACCGTGAAGGCCGCGAAGCTGCGGCGGGGAGTGTAGGCATGCCTCTGCGGAACAGGCGCGGGCTGCGCGTGGGGCTGACGGGCGGGCTGGGCAGCGGCAAGTCAACGGTCTCCGCGATGCTGGCGGAGCGCGGGGCGCAGGTGCTGTATGCGGATGAGATTGGGCGCGGGCTGATGGAGCCGGGCACGGCGGTGTACGACGCGATTGTGCGGCAGTTTGGGCCGCGGGTGGTGCGGGAGGATGGGGCGCTCAACCGGCTGGCGCTGGCGCGGGTGGCGTTTACGGAGGGGCATGTCGAGGAGCTGAACGCGATCGTGCATCCGGCGACGATTGCGCGGCAGGGAGAGCTGATGGCGGCAATCTTCGCGGCGCAGCGGGACGCGATGGTGGTGGTGGAGTCCGCGCTGGTGTTCGAGACCAGGCACAGCGAGGGCTGGCGCGACCGGTTCGACCGCATGGTGCTGGTGACGGCGCCGGACTGGATGAAGATCGAGCGATTTGTGATGCGGTCCGGCGGTCACGAGCCCGCGGAGCTGCGGGCGGAGGCGAAGCGGCGGCTGGCGCAGATGATTCCGGATGAGGCGAAGGCGCGGCAGTGCGACTTTGTGATCGTCAATGACGGGACGATGGAGCAACTGGCGGTGCAGGTGGAGGCGCTATGGCAGAACCTGGTTCGCTAGCGTTTACTCTGGCTCCAGCATTTACCCTGGGAAGATGAACGTTTCGTCCACGGCTTCGACGGCGCGGGGGCTAGCCATTGGGCTGGCGGATGTACTGGCCGCGCAGGAGCGGGTGCGCGGGCAGGTGTATCGCACGCCGTGTACGCGGTCCGAGACGCTGTCCAAGCTGACTGGGCAGCAGGTGTATCTAAAGCTCGAAAATCTGCAGATGACGGGGAGTTTCAAGGAGCGCGGCGCGCTGAACCGGCTGGCGCTCTTGTCGCCGGAGGAGGCAGGTCGCGGGGTGGTGGCGGCGAGCGCGGGAAACCATGCGCAGGGGGTGGCGTACCACGCGACCAAGCGCGGCGTGCGCAGCGTAATTGTGATGCCGTTGGCGACGCCGCTGGTGAAGGTGACGGCAACGCGGGAGTTTGGCGCGGAGGTGATTCTGCATGGCGCCAACTACGATGAGGCGTGCGCGGAGGCGACGCGGCTGTGCGAGAGCGAGGGGATGGTCTTTTTGCATCCGTTTGACGATGCGGCAGTGATGGCCGGGCAGGGGACGATTGCGCTGGAGATGCTGGAGCAGGTGCCGCAGTTGGAGGCGCTGATTGTGCCGATCGGCGGGGGCGGGTTGATCGGCGGGATGGCGTGCGCGGCCAAGGAGATGAATCCGGAGATCCGGGTGATCGGGGTGCAGACCTCACGGCTGCCGTCCATGCTGCGAGCGATGGAGGCGCATGGACCGGTGACGGTGGAGGCGGGAACGACGATTGCGGACGGCATTGCGGTGCGGCGCGCGGGGAATGTGACGTATCCGGTGGTGGAGCGGTATGTGGATGAGATCGTGACCGTGGATGAGGATGAGATTGCGTCTGCGATTCTGATCCTGCTGGAGCGGGAGAAGACGCTGGCGGAGGGCGCGGGCGCCGCGGCGCTGGCCGCGCTGCTGCAGGGCAAGACGTCGTTGAACCTGCGGAGCGGCGTGCCTACGGGCGTGCTGGTCTGCGGCGGGAACATTGACGTCACGCTGCTCTCGCGAATTATCGAGCGCGGACTAGTGCAGGATGGGCGTCTGATCCTGCTGCGGATCCACCTGCTGGACAAGCCCGGCGCGCTGGCGGAGCTGACGCGGCTGATCGCGCATCATCGCGCCAACATTGTGAACACGCTCTATAACCGCGCTTACTACGGCGTAAACCTGGGCGACACGGTCATCGACATCACCATGGAGACGCGCGGGCGGGAACAGGTGGCCGAGCTGCTGGGCGCGTTGACCGCAGCCGGATATCGCCATAGCCGCGTCCAATAACACGAGAGGTTTTCGCAATGGGTGTACCACGTTCCTTGTATCTCGCACTTCTGTTGCTGCTTGCGGCGAGCGGCTTTGCGCAGACGACGCAGCACACCGCGCCGGAGGCAAAGTCCGAGGAGGCTGCAGCGCCGGACGCGGAGACGCTTTCTCCGGCGGATGTTGCGAAGCGCGATGAGCTGATGAAACCAGGGCTGGAGCTGCTTAAGAAGGGCGACATGAACGGCGCGTATGTGGCGTTGTGGCCGGCGCGGAAGGAGTATCCGAAGGATCTGCGGGTGCTGCGGTACTCGGCTGAGGCGGCGTTCTACTCCGGCCATAATGCGGAGGCGTTGGACCTGTTCAACCGCGCGCTAGCGCTGCATCCAAACCAGCCCTGGCCGCTGCGGCTGGCGCATATGCAGATCCAAGCGCGGCTGGGGCATTGGGATGCGTTCGACCATGAGCTTGCGGAGCTAAGGCAGGCCAAGCGGGCGGGGCTGGACCATCAACTGGATAGCTCGACCGGCTTTTTGATCGATGGCTTTGCGGCGGGCGGAACGCACGTGCAGACCGTGATCTTTCCACTGCAGTCCGACCAGTACCACACGTTGTATCGTTTTCTGCTGCCGAAGGAGAGCCCGGCGAAGACCAGCATAGAGGCCGGCGTAAACAGCGGCGACGCGGCGGGCAATGGAGGTAGCTCAGATGAGCGCTGCAAGAATCCGGAGTTCCGGCCGTACATCGATCTGGAGTCGGACGACGTGGACCAGGCTGCGTTCAAGCAGGCGCATCCAGAGGCGGTGGAGAAGGGCGAGCGGTCGTACTCGCTGGACACGTACCCGGGGCCGTGCTCGCAGGGGCTGATCAAGTTTTATAACGAGGGCGAGCCGAAGTATGAGGCGGTTCGGGCGGACATTGTGAAGGCGCTGACGGGGGCACCGAAGGCAGCGAACCCGAACCCGGAGACGCCATCATCGACCACTCCGCCGGAAGCGAAGCCGGAGACCCCGCCAGCCACTCCTCCGTCTTCGATCTAGGCGTAGAGTGCGGCTTCAAAGCGGCGGAAGGCCTCTTCGTTCCAGGCGTGGGTGGCCTTCTGCCAGGTGTCGCCCTGCTGCGCGAGGAAGTTAGGGAAGTCCATGCGACAGTACCCGGCGTGGGCGTTGAAGTCGAAGAGCGCCTGCGCGGTGCCGTCGAGGTAAAGCACCGCCTGCAGTCCATCGCGCGACCACTCCACCGTGGCCAGGCGCTCCGCCTCGGGGTTCTGCATGGTGCCGACGTTGTAGATGAGCATGGCGTCCAGGATGCTCTCTTCCTGCGTCGTCTGCGAGCGGTCGCAGGCGTAGAAGTAGCCGGCAACGCCCTCATCTTCAAAGACCACGGTCCACGGCACGGCGGTGGAGTTGACGGAGAGAAAGGCCCGGCCCGGGCGAAACGAGAGCGACTCCATGGTTCCAAGATACACGGAGGCTTCCCAGCTTACGCGGGCCTGGAAGTTACACTGGGCCTTCAAGATACACTTGAAGGTGGCCTGGAGACGCATCTCAACCTTCAGCTTAGGAGTTGCACGCGGCACGGATGAAGCTCCCAAAATTCCATCTCGGCCGTCCCCAGCAGGCGGCGGCCTTTCTGCTGCTTGTGTTTGTTGCCGAGTGCCTGTTCGTCGTCTCGCGGCAGACGGTTACGTCCGAGGATTACCGGTATGCACGGTGCGGGCGCGAGATGTGGGAGCGGCCCTCGCCGCTGGCCGGATACTTTACCACCTGCGGCAACATACACGACGGGACGCTGGCCTATCGCGTGGCAGGATTGCCGCTGACGCTCGAGAATGGTGTGCCACTCTGACTCGACTGCGGCATAGTCAGACAAGGAAGGTAGGTTAGCCTCTGGAGCCTTTTCAAGGGAGCAAATTTGAGCCTCCAGATGAGGATCAGCAAGCAAGTGAGGCCTTGCGCTTTATTGATCATTGGCGTACCCGTGAGGGAAATGTAGCTGTAGGCGCTTAATACTCGGATGGAACAAGCAATGTCTGAGTTGGAAGATTTCACACAGTGTGCCTCGTCACACACGACATCGCGAAAGACACCGTTGATCGCGTTAATCCAGTACCGAAGAATATTTTCCGAAAGAATCATATCCTTATCTTGGTTTTTTTTTTCAAAGACATGTGCTGGTGTATCGGAGCCACCCTCAAGACCACGAAAGCAAATTGTCTGGTACGTAGTCATAACGGTATTGGTGCAGGCAGCTGGTTCACCATTCGTGTTGTAAAAGTGATGGATGAAAGCAGAAGGTTGTATATTAAGTACTTTCATGAATGTTGAGAATGTGCGAATTTTTATACCTCCCTGTGTCCCAAACCATAGCTTGACATTAGCATTTAGATAGGAAAAGTTGATTTTAGTTTCATCCACCCACACTACCGATGCATTTGAAGGAATAATAATGCGGTTAGCGATCTTCGCTGCCTTCTTTACAGAGCTGAGCTCCTTAGCAGACGCGCCGGTTTCGGCGGCATTGGTCTGAGGTTTAGCAGTCTCTGTGAAATCCTAGGATTAGCAAAGTGGCTTCAGGTTTAGACATCCAAAAGCATCTAGAGAAAAAATTAGTAAAAGGCTTAGGCACGAACCACATTCAAACGAAGGACTAGAGGGTTGCCCACTAGCATTCTCGCTCATCTCAGTATCTGTAGGATTGTCATCCTTGGGGCTTGGATATTCATCATCTTGAATAGGTGTAGTGTGCTCGAAATCATACCACTGGGTAAGCAGAATGTAAACAAGTAGCGGATGTGGTTTCATCCAGGCCCATATCATCAGCCAGCAACCCAGCACTCAAGTGACTTCTTTCCATGTGAATCAGCCAAACAACGGCTTGCACTCGCCAACGGTGGAGCCGGACCATCCCAGATTCTACTGATTCAAGCTTCGCTGCCTTAACGGTAAGGATTGAGGGGAATTGATAGGAGCGGCCATCGGAGTCATGCGGTGGACAGTCCAGATCAAGACCAAGACGCTGGCAGCTCAGCTCGTGAAGGGGATTTGGCGAGCCTTCTGAGTGTGACTGTTGCTGGAAGCCATAGAAGTCCGACTGGGCTTGTTTATCCTTGAGGATAAAATTTGCCTCTACCATGTTCGCATATTGGTCATCGACTTGTGCTATCTCGGTAAACTTACGGTTGAACTCGCAGAAGTCATCAAAACCAGAACTAGGATAGCCAGAGGCATGTGAGCGGTTAATAACCCCAGAAGAGTTCACAAGATAGTTGATTTTCACCGGGACGGCAAAGGTCTTGCAAGCAGCGTTGACCTCCTGGCGGGTGATTGGGGGTTGACTGATCTGAGATTTGTATTCGGGGTTCGCGTTGACTTCGGAGTCAGTGGTTAATTTGAGAATGGAGTCAACTTTGGCATGGGATCGGTGGTGTTGTTGGGTTGCGACTCGTTCCTTAGATTTAGCAGTCGGAGGTGGGACAGCATTCTCAATCTCATCGCCTGTCGCATCTAACTTGCCTTCTTTTTTCACTAAAGGCAAGATTGCTCTGATCTCTTCGGGTACGAGTTCGCCAATGACTTCATCGCGGGTGCCTTGGTATTTGAGTTTGGGGGTGAGATAATGGATTTCAGTGGCCTCTTTGCCACTTTTGGTGAGCATCTTAGTAGCCATCTTAGGCTTATTAACATCATAGAATTGTATGAATTTGGAAGCACGCCGAGAGTCTTCAGCACTTGCCAAGCTTATTAGCTTTAGGCCGTAGATTGTAGTATCTGTTTCTAAGTGCGGCATTGCGTTGATTAGCTCTTCGGATGTTTCAGGCGTTACAAGACGCTGCCGCTTGATAGGCGTTCGGTGGGTTATCGCGCTCTCAGCAGCACTATTCTGATCAATGGGCGCTGATGTTGCCGTGAGTTTGCGCTTCGGCATATTGCGAATAGGTTTGGAGATCTAAAATTGATGAGCCTTCTGATAGGTTTGGACATCCGAAACTTACAGGGTACCCTGCTGAGATAATGGA
>CAXTRZ010000153.1:0-6052 GCA_964246715.1 uncultured Acidobacteriaceae bacterium
GGTTAGCGCCGTCGTCGATATAGGCCGAGATGCCGGTTCGCCGCGCAGTTGAAATCAGGAACGGAATGAAGCCGACATCGCGCGCTCCATGCACGGTGGGTGCCAGCCGCAGGACGATGCTGCGAACTCCTTTGTCGGCAAAGCCGAGACAGGCCCTTTCCCCAGGTATTCTCAAAGCGCCGAGCGACTGCGCATCTGGCGCATCCTGTTCTGTGGCGACCTTTCCAGATGGCATCACCAGCGTTCCCGAGGTGATGACCAAGGGCTTACCGGAACCGGCAAGCGCATCTCCCATGGCATCGATCGCGGCACAGTCGCGCTTTGTCATGCCGGCGGGATCCGAGAAGTCCCCCTCAAAGGCCATGTGGATGACTCCATCAGAAGCACGGGCGCCCTCCGCCAGCGCTTCCAGGTCGTCGAGAGAACCATGAAGTTTTTGCGCTCCAAGTTCGGCTAGTCGATCTATGGATTTTTCAGAACGCGCCAGGCCTGTGACTGTGTGGCCTTTGGCGATGAGTTCCGAGACGATTGCGGGGCCGGTTTGGCCGGAGCCGCCAGTGACGAAGATGTGCATGTTGCCTCCAAGATCAAGGCTAGGGAAAACAGGCTGTACGATCAATGCTGCGGCGTACAAAGAATCGTCGCGTGCGTACAGCCTATGGATCCGCTATCTGACATCCTCGCCCTCGTGCAGCCTCAGACCTATTCCACAGGCGGGCTAAGCGCGGGCTGCAACTGGGGCGTCCGCTTTCCAGCGCATGGGATGATCAAGTGCTATAGCGTTGTCCGCGGAGAATGCTGGCTTGCCGTCGACAATATTGCTGACCCCATCCTGCTGCAGACAGGAAGCTGCTTTCTCCTTCCGCGAGGTTGGCCGTTCAGTCTTAGCAGCGGACCCGCGCAACCACTGGCAGCATGGGAGACGCTTTCGCACCTCGAGCGTTACAACGGGATCCTGCCGTTGACTCCAGGCGATGACTTCCTTATTATCGGCAGCCACTTCCAATTGGAAGGCGACGCGCGCTTTCTTCTCGACGCTTTGCCCCCGGTAGTTCTTCTGGAGAGTGAGGCACAGCGCGAGACGCTTCGCTGGGCAGTGGACCGATTGCTGCGCGAAATGCGTGATCCCCAACCCGGAAGCACCCTGATCGCACAGCAGATTGCCTACACAATGCTCGTTGAAGCACTCCGGCTGCATGTGGCTAAAGACGTCGAGAAAGGTCCAGGATGGCTGGCTGCGCTTGCCGATCGGCGCTTGCGTGCTGCGCTGTCCTCGATACATCAAGAACCAGCCCGGGCATGGACCTTAGCAGATTTGGCTCACGCAGCAGGGATGTCGCGAACGGCTTTTGCGCGGTTCTTCAAGGAGAAGGTTGGCGAATCGCCCATGGAGTACCTGACGCACTGGCGGATGACAGTAGCTGCGAAGCGGCTAATGAATCCGAAGGAGTCTATTTCTTCGATAGCTCCCGCAGTTGGCTACAAATCGGAGAGCGCATTCAGCGCAGCGTTTAAGAGGGAGTGGGGTAGTTCTCCCCGGGAGCACAGTCGCGCTCACTACGCGGGTCAGGCGTCGTAAACGTCCTCGTCAGTTGAGGGTCCCACCAACAAAACTACTTAGGAGGACCTGAGGCGAACGTCTAGACGTTTACTAGGGTGCGATTACACGCTGCCAGTGAATCTCCACGCGCACATCTCCACTCTGGAAGATCTCCAGCATGTGATCACCATCAACGACCTCCTTCAATTGCTCGGTCGTCCGTTGGTCGCCGATCCAATTCGGGAACGTGCAGCCTTCTACCAGGTTCCCGGTGAAGTTTCCCTCATCGTCTACGGTGTAGGTGCCAAACAAGGCGAGGTTCCCGATCACGGCGGCTTTGTTCTCCTCGGGCGTCCCAGCTTCTCGCGCATCGCTCGCAAAGCGTGGGACGCCTGGGTCGGACATGAGTTCCACGAAGTGCAAGCTGTCGTGAAAGCACAGAAGCCCGATTGGCTTTGGCCCAAAAGGCTCCATCGTCTTGCCTCCTGCAGTGGCGGTAATCGTCTCCGGCCGCCACATGCCAAGTACGCGGTTTTTCATGCACTCTCCTTCGATGTCTTTGAACCCCTCGCTGCAAGTATGATTCAGCTTGTAGGCACCTTGTTGCACGTAGGGGCCCGTAGGTAGCGTTTCGGAACTGGCTAGGCGGAGCAGGTGCCCTTTGCGAACAGCTCCACGCCGGCTTTTGCGGTCCAGAGACTTGTCACGAAAATATGCGTGATGCTCCTAGGCTGGAGTCCGCAGCTACCCGGAAGTTGTAAAGTGCCTACTCGACCGACAGCTCGATGATGATGGCCGGACCACTTGTTTGTTCTTGCACTCCCTGTGTCACAGCGTGCGCGCTGTGGGGTGGGTAGCCCTTAAGTGCAATCTTCGATATTCGCTAGGGCGCACACCGACAGTCCGCCGAAACAACCTGGCGAAGTTACTTGCGTTCTCCAGGCCAACTGCGATACCGACCGCTTCAATGGCTAAATCCGACTCGCGAAGCAGCTCCTTGGCTTTCTCCACTCGCAAAGCACGTTGATACTCTAGTGGCGCAGATCCTAATTGGGCGCTGAACGATCTTGCGAAGTGGTAAATGCTAACTCCACATAGAGCTGCCAAGTCGGCCAACGAGGTATGCCTTTCTGAATGTTCATTCAGGAATTCCACCGCCGGCTTCAGCCTCTTGACGCCGAGCAGTCCTGAGGAAGCCTTCGCTGAATCTGCCTCCATGAGGTGAAGCAGTCTTGTGGCAATCAAAACTCTGGCATGATCCACGAACTCCGGGTACAACTGCCCAGACCAGTAGAACTCATCTGCGAGACATTGCCCGATCGTATTGATGGTGGACTCCTGCCGGTGTGACAGGGGACGCAGGACTCCAGCAGAATAGCCATTCCCCGTCACTTTAGCCATGAAGTCGAGAGAGAAATACATGTGCAAGAGCTCGCCGTCGCCTTGCCAATGTATACGGTGTGGCTGGTTGTGCGGAATGAATGCGACAGAACCCGGGCCAACCGACATGCTGTGCGATCGGCCGACCACACTATGGGTGAGAAACGTGCCCGACGACCCTTTGCGGAAAAACGAAAGTTGCGCTTCCGAATGGGAGTGTTCGGGCGCATTGAAATCGTGGGCTCTGACAAGCTTAGTGATTGTCTCCGAACCCACAGCAACGGCGTACTCCGAATGGGCTGTTTCTTCAATCTTCGTAAATCGATCTGAAAGCGGATCTGAGCTGAAAGATAGAGGCACTCGTGGTGAAGTCTTCCTGACCTTTTCAGCAGGCATTGCGACACTCCTTGAGACCCAAAACTATTCTTTCAATCTTAGTTCGCAATTCTGCGCAAGAGAAGCGCAAGCGGAGCATACAGGACTGTTCTAGCTCTGCGTCAAAGCAATCGAGAAAGGATTGCCGATCGGCTCAAGATTGGTGTTCCTAAGGAGGCTGTCGCATGAACGAACCTGCTGTTCCATATGTTTTAACGAATCGAAACAGCCCCGCTTTCTGGCTGATCGACAACTTGTGGATGCCGCTTGCGGGCAGCTTCCTCACGGATGGCAATTTCTGCTTTATCGAACAGGTTTGTGGCACTGGCATCGGTGGTCCATGCACCCATGCCCATCCTTCCGATGAGGGGCTATACATTCTTGAGGGGCACTGCACATTTCATGCGGGAGGCGAGAGGGTCGAGGCGGGCCCTAGAACCTTTGTTTCGGTTCCGCGGCTCGTCCAGCATAGCTTTACCGTGGACGAGCCCAACTCCAGACTGCTGAACTTTTACACTCCAGGTGGATTCGAGATGCTGCTGATGAGCATCGCGACACCGGCTGCGGAGCGGAAGCCACCTGAGCCAAACTCGGTACCCATGCCGCCGCGTTGGATGGTGGAAGAGTGCTCCCGGGAGTTCGGCCAGATCGGCGTACTCGGGCTTCCGTTCGCAGACCCGCCCACTAAGGACAACATGGCGACTAGGCCGTGTGATGCCAATGCGATCAAGCCGTATGGGATAGTCGTACAGGACGCGCCCGCGTACTGGTCGCAGGGCATTCTATGGACCATCCTCGCCAGCGCGGAACAGACCGGCGGTTCCTACTCGCTCATAGAGGAGCTTTGCCCTCTGCACGGGGGCCCGCCACCCCATACGCACCGGCAAGACGAAGCTTTCTACATCCTTGAGGGTGAAATCACTCTGATCGCAGGCGAGAAGAAAGTGACTGCCAAAGCCGGCTCACTCGCCTATATCCCCGCCGGCTGCGTTCACAGCTTTCGCGTCGAAGCCGACCAAACACGGCTCCTCAACTTCTACTTCCCGGGGGGATTTGAGAAAGTTGTCACCGAGTTCGGAGTTTCAGCAACCTCACGCACTCTTCCGCCCGCAGACCTGCAGCAACCAGGGACGCCAGAGCAGATGCAGGCCCTCTTCCAGAGAGTAGGCATGAGTCCTGTTGCCCTGCCGGATTTCCTGAGAGAGCCCAGGTCCTCCTAAACGCGCTTCTCGTCACCTCCATCGTTGCTGACGACAAGCCGATTCACGTTACCGATCTTATCTTGGGCGACAAAGCTGCTCGATGACGTGACGGCATCCTCCGCAACCGGGGCCTGCAAAAGTGGTAGCAATTGATCAAGCTAGATGACTGGAGAAACGGTCGCCAGTGTTGGCTCTACTGCATCCAAGCTTGAGCGAGGAGATGATTATGGCAACCGGTCATCCTGTCACTTCTACAACTACCTTCGGCAGAGCGGAGGTGAATGGCATCAGGATGCACTATCGCATGGCCGGTGCGGGCGAGCCTGTGGTTCTCCTGCATGGCTTTCCCGAAACATCGAACGCTTGGCGCAAGGTCATGCCCGAGTTGGCAGCCCACTACACCGTCCTTGCGCCCGACCTTCGTGGCTTTGGGGACTCCGATCGGCCGGAGACTGGATACGACAAGCGCACGGTGGCCGAAGATGTGCATCAGCTCAACCATCACCTAGGACTTGGACCGATCAACCTTGTGAGCCATGATGTCGGCATGATGGTTGGCTACGCTTATGCTTGCGCCTACCCTTCCGAGGTGAAGCGATTGGTGTTGATGGAGGCAGCGCTTCCGGGTCTCGGGCTGGAGAAACTGTCCGATGCCGACAAGTATCCCCGCATGTACCACCTACCGCTTTTTGAAGCGCCGAACGGACTTGCCGAAGCGCTCATTACTGGGCGCGAGGCGATGTTTGTCCGGCACTTCATGCGACAGCAGGCCTACAACACTGCGGCTCTCGAAGACGATGTCCTGAACGATTATGCTGCCAAACTCGCGGCGCCCGGTGCGTTGCGCGCAGGCATCGCTTACTTCCGGGTTCACAAACTCGATGCGGAGCTGAACCGCAAGAATGCAACGACGAAGCTTCCAATGCCGGTCTTGACAGTCGGTGGTACCGCAAGCTTCGGCGCAGATCTGGAAGGGGAAATCCGCCCACTAGTCAAGAATCTGCGGCCCATTATGATCGACGCCTGCGGCCACTACATTGCCGAAGAGCAGCCGGAGCGCCTGCTATACGAGCTTTTGACGTTCTTACGTGAAGATGCCTGAGCTTTGCTGACACGCATCAGATCGACATACCCCCCGAGACTTCGATTCGCTGGGCGTTGATCCAGCGATTGTCTCCGGACAATAGCGAAGCAATCATTGGCCCGATGTCGTCCGGGACACCTGCCCTGCCCAGCGCGGTCATAGCGGAAACGGCCTTGTTCACCTCAGGATTGTCACGCACGACGCCGCCGCTGAAGTCAGTCGCAATCGCGCCAGGCGCAACCACATTGACTGCGATCCCGCGCGGTCCCAGCTCCTTCGCCATGTATCTTGTCAGCACTTTCACAGCCCCTTTGATCGAACCGTAAGCCGCGCGATTCGCCATGATGATGCGAGTCAAGCCGGTCGACAAGTTGACGATCCGCCCACCATCGTTGATCAGCGGGAGGAGCTTCTGGGTCAAGAAGAACACTCCCTTGAGATGAACATTGTAGAGTTCGTCCAGTTCTGGCT
>CAXTRZ010000154.1:0-711 GCA_964246715.1 uncultured Acidobacteriaceae bacterium
CTTCGCCGACTAGCTTCGCGATACGAGGCTAAACAGAACGGCTCCGGAGCTTCCGGAGCCGTTCTGACGAAGCAAATTGTGAGCTTTCGTTAGAAGTAAATCTTACCCAACAACTGCAGTTGGCGAGACCCATACAGCGTGCTCGCCGTATTCGTCGCAGATCCGAACGTCGTCGCCGTGTAAGGAACGATGCAGCCCGCACCCTGCGAAGCCGCCGGACAGCTGCCCGCCACGCCGTTCACCGTGTAACTGCCACCCGGCGCCACAAACGTATCCAGGTTTGTGCTCACCGAAATGACATTCTGGTGGTTCAGCACGTTGAAGCCCTCAGCCGCAACCTCAAACCGAACACCCTCGCGGATCGGGAACTCCCGGGAGACGCGCGCATCAAGGTTGTGGATGCCCGGCCCGGTAAATGCATTGCGCCTCGCCACTTGGTCCGGAACCCGCGTGCCCGTACCCGAAGTCACCATCGCACCTGTAATACCAGCGTCACCAGAAATGATCGAAGGCAGCTTGGAGCCGGCTAGCGTCGAGCTCAGGCCAATCGAGTTCTGGAAGAAGCCCGTAAGCGGAAATCCCGTCTGCGCCGTAAACGTGCCGCTGACCAGCCAGCCGTTCGCCGCATAGGCCAAGTAATGATTGCTAAGAGGCAGCTTGGAGGTCGCCACGACGCTGCCCACAAAACGCCCACGCTGGTCGAGATCCGAG
>CAXTRZ010000154.1:721-6027 GCA_964246715.1 uncultured Acidobacteriaceae bacterium
TGGCGATGTCCCAGCGCAAACGGAATCAGCGGCGCATCCGTACCGTTGAAGGTGCCGTTTGTGCCGGAAGCCGCGCCGCCGTCCATGTTCTTAGCCCAGGTGTAGTTGGCCAGCAACTGGAAGCTGCTGTTCAGTTGCGTCCGTACGGAGGTAGCCATCGAGTGATACCAGCTGTTCACGTCGGAGAACCCGGTCAGCACATATCCGGTGTTGTTGGAGATACGTCGCGTATAGATCGGCACCGTGATCTGCTGCGGCGCACCATTCGCCGGAATATACAGGTACGGATCGTTCGTCACCGCGGAGGTCGGATCCACGTTCGTGTCCACAAAGATCGGCAGCCGCATCCCGCGCGTCCCAACATAGCCGATCGAGAGCGTCGTTCGCAGCGGAAGCTGCTGCTCCACCGCCAAGTCAATCGAGTGCGTGAACGGGTTCTGAAACTCGTAGTTATTGCCGCGGATATTCAGCGTGCTCGCCGGAAGCCCCGGGTTGATCGGAGTCAGCGCCGCGCCCGTGACCTGGTTGATCGGGGCCGGTCCCGGAGGCAAAAACGCTGGAACGCCGCCCACCGGAGCATAAGCCTGGTACACCAGGTTGGAACCGTTCGACTGACCCTGCGTCAGGCACCGATTGGTTCCCGTTGTTGGCGCGCAAGGATTGACATTCGTCGCGCTCGCCGTTGTAGCCGCCGTGTACCCCACCGGCGGACCCGTCGGAGTCACTGCAAACTGCTGCTGATACACGCCATTCTCACGCCGCGTCGTGTAGTAGGTGGAGTTGGACGTCAGCCCATAGAACATGCCGTACCCCCCGCGCACCACCGTACCCTCTTGCGGCGAGTACGCGAACCCAATGCGGGGAGCCGCCATGCCGTAGTAGATGTTGATGACAGACGTCGCATTGAACGCAGGCAGGCTGGTCGTATTCGGTTTATCCGGCTGTGGCACAAGCTGTACGTCGTAGCGGAAGCCCAGGTCGAGCAGCAGCTTCGGCGTCACCTTCCATGCATCTTCCACAAAGGCGTCGAGATTCTTGTTCCAGAAGTCGTCCGCGCCAACGCCCGTCAGCGGGTCCGTCGTCTGCGAGAAGGCGCTGTAATGTTTGCCGCCGTTCGCGCCGTACACATCCTGAATCCAGTTGGCAAAGTTCGCCTCCGCGCCCGCGGAAGACGAGTACGTAAATGACCCATCGCCGCCAAACAGATTCGCAATCTGCTCGTGAATCAGGTTCACGTCCGCGCCAGCCTTCACCGAGTGCTTGCCGAACACATGCGAGTAGATATCCGTAAACTGATACCGATCCTCGATCGGGAACGCCCCGCGTGGCAGCGCGCTCGTCTCGCCATACGCGAACAGATTGGTCACTGAGTTCGCAGGGCCGCCCGTATTCGTCGACGCTACCTCGATATCGTTCGAGTACTGAAAGTGAACGACGTTCGTGGACTTTGAGTTCAGCGCCGTCTCCGCGCCGATCACCAGAAAGCGCTCCTTAAAGTCCAGCGTGCCGTTCTGCGTCACAGACCCGTTGTTCACGGTCGTATTCGCGTTATATCCGTTCGGCTGAGAAAAGTGCTGGTTCAGGTAGCTCGCGGAAAGGTGGGTCTTAGCACTCAGTTGGTAGTCAAGCCGCGGAAAGTACACATTCTGCGTCGCGTTGCGCGCAAACGAGCCCAACAGCTTGGTCTGCACAAAACTCACCGCAGCCGAGCACTGCGCCGGCGTCACGCCCGGAATCGTCGTCGGGTAGGTCGCCGTGCCGTCCACCAGGTTCGTCGTTCCCTGATCGCACAGGTGAACCAGATTCGCGATCGACGTCGTCGCCGTGTTGTACGTCGAAAGGTACGCAATCGGGTTCACCCTGCGAAAGCCGTCATAGGTGAAGTGGAAGAACAGCTTGTCCTTGATGATCGGCCCGCCCACGGACACGCCGAACTGGTGCTGCACCTTCACCGGCTGCGTCAGCAAAAACGGGTTGTTGGTCAGCCGCCCCTGATATTTGTTGTATGCATCCAGCGCGTTAAAACCCGGCGTCCGATAGTACTCAAACGCATCGCCGTGGAACCGGTTCGTCCCCGACTTCGTAATCGCGTTTACCACCCCGCCTGCCGCCTGCCCAAGCTCAGCCGAGTAGCCCGTCACCGACGATTGAAACTCCTGGATCGAATCCAGCGGATACACATACGGCGCGCCGATCGAGCGCCCACGCGCCTCGGAGAAGAAGGCCTGCTGGTTGTTCGCGCCATCCACCAGGTTCGTGTTGTATAGGCCGGAGATACCGCGGTACGAGATCAATCCCGTGTTGCCATCCGGAGCCACATTCGGCGTCAGCAGCACAAAATTATCCCAGCGCCGGCCATTAACCGGCAGGTTGCTCACCAATTGCTCGGAGACCGTCTGCGATGCCTCCACCTTGTCCGTATCGATCAGCGGCGCAGTGGAGCTGACGGTCACATCCGTCTTCACCTCCAACGCCGGCAGCACCACCTCGATCCTCGCCGTGCTGCCCACCGTCACCGCTACGTTCTTCTGATCGACCTTGCCGAAGGTCCCGCCACCCAGAATCACCTCGTAGGCACCGGGTTGCAGAAAAGTCGCGGCATAGTGGCCTTCGCTGTCCGTCGTCAGCGTACGGGAAGCGCCCGTATTGGTGTTTGTAATCACCACGATCGCGCCCGGAATCACCGCCCCGGATGCATCGCGAACGATGCCGGAGATGTTCCCCAGCGCCGCATTTTGAGCGCCGGATGGCAGGGCCGGGGCAATCAACACCGCGGCAAGTGCAAGGGCAGACAACCGTTTGGAAGAAGAGAAACTCATAAAAGGGTAGATCCTTTCGAACACCGTGGCCAGCCCGTTCCCGGTATACCGGGAACGGACTCTTTCAAGGTAAAGAAGAGTGTGCCTGTTGTTCCCACGAGGGGATAAAACGGCCTCATTCAAAAATAGGTTCTGGATATGCTTCCAGCATCTAGGCGTTTGCACGCAAAGTCAAGTGCTTTCCAGCCATAGCCGTGTACCGGAGAAGATCGTCCCAAATCAACAAAATGCAGAATTAATGCGGATTAGTGCAGTTGATCCGGGATCACCGCATACTGAATCAGCAGCTCGAACGGCACAATCTTCAACGTATTTTCGTGCGTCGCCTCCAACACCACCGGACATCCCGCCCCAGCCTGCTGCACCTGCAGCCACCGCGCCGCGCACAAGCACCACTTGTCCCCCGGCTTCAGCCCCGCAAAGCCATACTGCGGCCTCGGCGTGGAAAGATCGTTCCCCAGCGTCTTTGACGTCGCCAGAAACTTCTCGTCCACCACGCAGCACACCGTATGCACGCCAAAGTCCTCCGGCCCCGTCTCGCAGCATCCCGTCCGGTAAAACCCTGTCATCGGCTCGCACCCACACACCGCCAACGGCTGGCCCAGTACATTCTTCCCACGCGACGGATTCGGCTCAACACTCGGCATAGTTCCCCCAAAAACAAAGGCGCCCCAATCCTTCGGGACGCCTTTCATTCTACTGACTCGATCGCTTACTTGCCCGCAGACATCGCAAGCTGCTGCTCATACTCTTCATACGGTCCCTTATGATCCGTAATCTTGAACTTCGTCGGCCCGCCCTCGAAGTGCCAGATCCGCGTCCCCGCCTCTTCAATCAGGTCCTGGTCATGCGTCACCAGAAACACCGTCCCCTCATACTTCTGGATCGCCTGATTCAGCGCGTTGATGCTCTCCAGGTCAAGGTGGTTCGTCGGCTCATCCAGCACCAGCACGTTCGGCTTCTGCAGCATGATCTTGCAAAACAGCAGCCGAGCCGCCTCGCCTCCGCTCAGCGCATCCGTCTTCTTCAAGCCCTCTTCGCCGCGAAACAGCATCTGCCCCAAAATCCCGCGAATGTCTTCCTTCGTCGCCTGCGGATCGAACTGGTGCAGCCAGTCGCTTGCCGTCATTCCCAGTTGAATCGAGCCCTTGTGATCCTGCGCGAAGTACCCGATCGAAACCTCATGCCCCCACTTCACAGTTCCTGAGTCAATCGAAACATCCGTCTCCTCGATCCCAGGCCCATTCGCTAGCAGCGCCTTCAGCATGGTCGTCTTGCCCTGCCCGTTGCGCCCCATCAGAATCACCTTGTCCCCCCGGCTCACCGCGGCGGAGAAGTTCTTGATCACATGCTCGACCTTGCCATCCTTCTGCTCATAACTCTTATTGACGAGCTCGCACTCCATCACCGTCTTGCCGCTCGGCCGCACCATGTCAAACCGGATAAACGGCCGCGCAATGTTCGACCGCGCCAACTCGCTCGTCGCCAGCCGCTCCACTTCCTTCTTGCGGCTGTTCACCTGACTGGATCGCGTGCCCGCGCTGAACCGCGCAATAAAATCGTTCAGCTGCGCAATCTTCTTCTCGCGCTGCTCGTTCTGGCTCTCGATGCGCGTCCGGATGCTCGTCTTCTGCAGCACCATGTCGTCATAGCCGCCGTTGTACGTAATGATCGTCTCGTAGTCGATATCCGCAATGTGCGTGCACACCGCGTTCAGAAAGTGCCGGTCATGCGAGATCGTAATGACGGTCCCGTTGTACCGCACCAGAAAATCCTGCAGCCAGTGGATCGACTCCAAGTCGAGATAGTTCGTGGGCTCATCCAGCAGCAGAGCCTGCGGATCGCCGAACAGCGCCTGCGCCAGCAGCACACGCACCTTCTGTCCGCCTTGTAGCTCGCTCATCTTACGCTCGTGCAGCTCGTCGGGAATATCCAGCCCTTGCAGCAGCACCGCAGCATTGGCCTCGGCCTCATACCCATCCTCATCGCCGACGATCCCCTCAAGCTCGCCCAGCCGTGAGCCGTCCTCATCCGTCATCTCTGCCTTGTTGTAGATGATCTCCCGCTCCTCCAGCGCCGCCCACAGCGCTTTATTGCCCATGATCACCGTATCGATCACGCGATACGCATCGAACTCGTATTGGTCCTGCTTCAAGACCCCAATCTTCTTTGGCCGGGTAACAGTCCCCTTCTGCGCGTCGATCTCGCCCGTAAGGACCTTCATAAACGTGGACTTGCCCGCCCCATTCGGACCGGTCAAGCCATAGCGGCGACCCATGGTAAACGTGACGGAGACATCCTCGAACAACAGCTTCGAGCCATAGCGCATGGTGACATTGGAGACGGAAATCATAGTATTTGCCTTATTCTACCGTGTTCGCGGCGTGCGGCGACCCTTCGGCACGCCTTCAACCGATCTTCACACCCCACAACGAAACGGGGTGACGCGGCGTACAGCCGGCCACCCCCGGTGACACATTCTATGCC
>CAXTRZ010000155.1:0-5988 GCA_964246715.1 uncultured Acidobacteriaceae bacterium
TGCATCGCGTTCTCCGCACGTTGATAACGAAAAACGCCTCGATGTTTCCGCAGGTCGATGTTCCGCATTGTGAGGCCACTTCACATGAAGAGGACATTCCAAAATAAGCAGACCGCAACATCGTTACGGCATGTTTTGCTCTCTGAGCTTCGCCTGTACAGAGTCTCGCGTGTCGTCGGCCAGGAAGGGATCGATTTGATAGAGCAAAGGCCAACACATCTGAAACGTGAAGCTGGCCGCTTCTAGATCGACCCCAAGTGTTTCAACCGGTGCGCCGTCTATCTGCCCCGCTTGGAAGTATTCCTTCGAACCAAATGGAGACTCTTCCTGGTGCCCGAATGCCTCTTCGATCTCCATTCTCGGTTGAGCAAACACAAAATGAACGTACTCGGAATACCGCGCATACATGGCCGAGAACCCTGCGTCTGCATTGTGAGCAGCCTTGGTGATCAAACCCGTACGCGGAAGTCCCAACCAGTTCTCAAGAACCTGCAGAAACTCTTTCGGGATCGGTCCGCCAGTTTCGTTCTGCCACTCCCGCTGCAGAAAATAATCTGCTCCGGTCGCGAACGACTGCCCAGTGAGCAGCTTTTCTAGCAGCGCCGCATCGTTCAACAGGCCTTCAGAACGCAAATAGGTCATGAACGCAAAGATGTCGAGCATCCCACGTATCGCACTCCCACATCCGGGACGGTTGCGAATGTTGAAGTTCGCCACGAAGCTACGCGCGTGAGCAAGCAAGCGAAGAACGACTTCATACGCAACCGCACGGCGGAAGTTCAACAGCTCTGACCCGAAGGTGTACTCCGCGAATGGAATCAAAGGGTGAAGTTCGAGCATGTGCATGAGGAACTCGAAATGCTCAAAGCTGCCTTCGCGGGACGCCAACGACGCCCGTAGCTCCTGGTCGAAACGAACTCTCGGAGGCTGCGCCGCGACCGCTGCTCGCCATGCCTCACGCTTCTCCTGATCGTTTGCTTCGTTCAATTTCATCGCCTCTCTTTTGATGCCGGAACTCACCTGCTTCGCCTCCAACGCTTAGTGGACGAGCGATACTCATGAGATACGAATCTTCATCGGTGATCCGGGAAGGACTCATGGCAAGTAACACGCAATCCGCTTTCATCCTCCGCATCGCCCCCAGTAGACAAGACCGACTCCTTGAGGCTCTGGAAAACGAGCAGATCATCATTGGATGGGCGAATGCGGCAGGACTGCTTGACGAATCGCTTGATTGGGAAAGCTTCAGAGGAATAGTAAGCGATGCCTACTACGGAACAGAAACAAATCTGCGGAGAGCCGGCGCAGCGGGTGGTCACCTCTGGCGTTTCATTCGTGCGATGAAGCCGGGAGACCTTGTAGTGGTTCCGTACTGGGATACTTTCTACGTCGCAGAGATTACCGGACCGGCGACCTACGATCCAGCAAAGGTCGAGGCTGATTCAGCCTACCGCAGGACCGTCAGGTGGCTGAATAAGAAGCACGCTCTCCCGCGGAAGCTCGCACGAGCAGCGATGATCTCGCGCATGAAGGTGCAGGGTACGAGCGCGGACGCCACCGACTTGATAGGCGAAATTCAAGAATGTCTCGCCCTCGCATCCCAAGGCCGGTTGCCCACATTCCAAACGGACCTCCAAGCCCGCCTCGTAGCTGAGGTGCTTGACCAGATGACGGCAGGTCGCATCGATGACTTCGGCTTCGAGCGATTGATCCAAGGTGTTCTCTTAGCACTCGGTGCCACCGACGCGCGGATCGTTCCACGTAATTTGGATAAAGGAGCTGACCTTCTCGCCTCCTTTCTGGTGGCCGGTGCATTTCAACTAGTTGTCGCCGTGCAGGCTAAACACTGGAAACCCGAACCCCCAGTGGGGCGTGACGTGGTGGAACAGCTCATCCGTGGCATCGAAGCTGAGGCTGCGAATCTAGGAATGATCGTGACCAGTGGGCTCTTTTCAGACGAAGCAACGCGGGCAGCAACTCAGTACTTCGAAGAAACTGGCATACGCATCGAATGCGTGGACGGGCTCCAGTTTGCCAAGCTGATCGTGGAACACGGCGTCCCTGGCATTTGAACACCACCCCAGCTAATGTTCTTTCGTTACATTGGCGCCAGCAGGCTTGCTTACAAATGGAACCCAAACTGTACATCCGGTTTTCAGACCTCTTTGATCGCGAACCCTCACCGTCCGACTTGGTCGCAGCGGTGAAAGATATTCCGGCCCGCCATGCTCTCTATGCGTTGTCCACCATAAACCTCTGTCTCCGCATTGCCATGCAGGACCCAAACCAGGATTTCGGTAAGGTTCAAGAACGTGTTCTGGTCGGCCATCTGGATGATGAGTGTCTGGACCGTCTGCGACGACGTTTTCCCCATGAGAAAGTGTCGGACCGCCCCGTCTTCCTCCCTGAAACTGTGCTGCATGTCATGCGTCTGGTCGTTGTTCACGGGAACCTGCTTCCGCTTCCCAACATCGACGAAGACGAACAAATTAGGCATCGCGTTGGTCGCGCTTGTCTAATCGCAAACAGCTTGCTCGTCAGCCCCCAGCAAGCGGAAGCTCTTCAGTCAGGCCCAGTGGACGACCGTCGCATCGAATTGATGACCCAGTGGCTGCCGAGCTTCGAACTTGCAAACCCGCCGAAAGCAGACCATGTGCTGCCTCGTCTGGAAATCATGTACCGTACACTGCTTCGTACCCCGGAGGTAAAGGCTCGAATTGCGCAATGCGCCGACGGCCTTGACTTCGAAGCAGAGTTTGCCACTTATCTCGGCGTTACGCTCCAACACTGGCTCTTTATCTCACTGACGCTTTACTCCTATTTCTTCGGCGTCGGCTCCGCCCTCGAACCGAACGCCAGTTTCATGCTCATCAACCCCTCGATTTTCCGTGGCGAATCCGGGATCACGCAGGAAGAGCTCGACCGGATATTGGCGATTGTATCCGCGTCCCCGGTAGAGCTGCGACAGAAAATCACCGCCATGACGCAGACGGATGCACGGTATGACTCCGTCGAGTTTCGGTCCTACCCCGTCATCCAGCTGGAGCCTGAAAAGCTCGCGCCCACGGACCTCACTTTCGTTCTCGATAAATGCCACACAGGCGTCCAGTGGGCACTGCACGACCAGCTACCACCCAAAAGGCGACAATCGCTTTTCAACGCTTGGGGAACCTTGTTTGAGGAGTATGTCCACTGGCTTTTTAGAGGAATGAAAACCTCTCTGCCGATCCTGTATTTCCCACGACCAGTCTGGCAAGACGATCATCAGGAATCCTTCGATGGTGCGTTTCTCAAAAACGCCGTGCTCACCGCCATCGAGTGCAAAGGTGGCTTCATCAAACGCGAAGCCCGATATTCCGGCAACTCCGCAGTTTTCCTCGCAGAACTGGATAAAAAGATTGCGCCCGGATGCGAACAACTCGCGCGAAAAATCGGAGATGCCTTTGCTCTTGAAGAGCAGAACCGGCGCAAGCTCTCGGACTTCGACTGCACTCCCATCCGAGCAGTCCTACCCATCCTCGCCGTCCAAGATCACATCTTGCGCGTGCCTTTTGTGAACTGGTACCTCCAGCGCAAATTTGCAACTTCCATGCGTACACGCACCCTTCGGCCAGGTGTTTCGGTCCATCCCCTTACAGTCCTCAGCGTGCATGACTTGGAGAGTATCGTTCACTCCGTCGAAAGCATGGACTTCGACTTCGTCTACGCGTTGCAGAACCGAACCATACGCGATCCGGAAGGACTCTCAGACGTATCTGAATGGCTCTCAACCTTCCCGGATTTCGGCCGAAAAGCATCTCCCCGCATCGCCGCCGTCCTTGATCGCATCACCGAGCAACTTGGCTCGTTCCTGTTCCCTGGACAGTCTCTCCGATCTCTCTGAACTACAAAGAGTCAATAAGAAAGAGGAGGAATCTCCTCCCTGGCTGCAGCCGCTCGCGTCATGCGCCACCGTCCTCGGCGGGCCCGTTCGAGGCTGTTACGAAACTTTTCGAGCTACGCTGGGAAAATCCTAGTTTGCGAGGGCGGGAACGTCAGGAACACCCGCCTCAGAACCACCCCTAGAATGAGATATGGAGCCTGACGCGATACCGATTATTCCGCCCCGAGGTGCTGAGGTCCGGCTCTCTCCGACCTTCACGACGCCGCTCGTTTCGGTGCTGGACCGCATCCGATTCGAGCTCGAGAAGGCTTACCCCGAGGGAGAGATGGATGAAATGGCTTGCTTCCTCCGTGAGTATCCGCGGGCGTATCGCTATCACCTGAAGTGTGCCGACTTCCGGTTAGAAACCATTGCTCAGCTCTATAAGGAATTGCACCGCGAACTCGCGGCCAAAGTAGCGAATGACCACGATCTCTTCGAGGTCTCCCTGAGCGACCTACGTGTCCAGCGCATCTATTGGGACTTCGAGTCCTTTCTCACGGAGACCGGAATCGCGTTGGACTTGCTGGCTCGAATCGCTGGGACGGCTTATAAGACCGAAACGCCGCCGAGCTTCAGTCGCTTCTGTCGCAGGTCCGACCCGGACGATCCAATCCTTGCACTGTTTCACGCGGCCCAGAAGAAGTGGGTCGAGGGATTGAAGGACTATCGTGACTGCTTTGTGCACTACACACCCGCCGACACGATGCTGTCGATTGCGATGGTGCGGCGGAAGGCCGGGTGGGAGACACGCTGCAAGATTCCCAGCAATCCGAATGAACGCGAGATTCTTCGCTTCCGCTTTCCGTGGCGAGTGGAGTTGCTGCGCTACGCCCTCTCGGTTCGACGCAACATGCACAAGCTCGACGCGGCGATTGCGACCCATATCGAGTCGGAGTACGCTCGCGATGCCTATCCAGCCCTACGACGCGGTCTTTTCTCGGTTGGAAAACGCAAGCGCGGATAGTGCGCGCTACGTCAGCCGCTTCAACGTCCGCGTGATGATGTCTTTCGGCCCTGAGTTGTTGCTTTGAATCCAGTTGAATCGGGTCTGCGTCTCCGTCATCATCTCTGCGGCGAAGTCGATGACACCCGCTTTCCATTCCGCAAGCGAATGGGTTTGCTCTACGCGTATCGCAGGAATCTGTGAGGTGTAATTGGAGACGAGCGGCAAGCCTTGCGAACCGTTGACCATTCTCCGCCCCTGCGTACCGGTGATGATCGTTCGGAAGGTGATCGTGTCCTCCGGTTCGAGTAGCGGCGTGTAAAGCCGAGACAGACAGTCCACTGCCATTGCATAGTATTGAGCCACGTTTGGATAGACAGCGACGTCAGGCTGTTGCATCGCGCTGAACGGCATCTCTTTCTTGTAGAACAGTCCCGACTGGTAGAACCGCCAGAAATCAAGGATCTTCCCGCCAAAGTAGTCGTCCGTGTACCAAAAACTCTCGATCCCATCTGCGAACACATTGAAGACATCGGGACGATTCACATGAATTGGAAGGAACGGCCAACCCGTGTAATCGACACTCGCCTCGAACGCCGTTTGGCGAAGCTTCGGAACGTCGTAACGACGATCATCAAAGCTGTTCGGCACGAACGCGGTTTCGAAAAAGTAGTCGAACTGTTTGTTCGGCAACGGATTGCGTCCACCAAAATACTCACGCGCCTCGCCAATTTGAGCCTCAAACTTGTCCGACGCCTGTGGTTCAGTCGTCGGAACTCCTTTGAGGACTGCCCGCATCGAGAGAAGCAGTTCATCACTCTTGTTCTGCACAGCGCGGCCAATCAGGAGACGAAAATCAGCCGACGTGCGTAGCAGGGCGCTTTCATTGTTGTCCGTCCGCATGTAAAGGCCGCGGTCGGCCAGTACGCCGGGAAAATCTTTTTGGCAGATGTGGGGTGTGTCCGGAAACTGTGGAACCTGAATGATGGCGAAGTTCTTTCCGTCGTACTCCAGCTTGTGAACAATACAGTTGATGGGTGGGTCAGAGTAGTTCTGTACGAAACCATTGATCTTCGACGAGTCGAATGTTTTGACCTCCGCCTCGGACATCCCATCGTAG
>CAXTRZ010000156.1:0-5959 GCA_964246715.1 uncultured Acidobacteriaceae bacterium
CGCCGCGCTCGCGGACGACGACCTCCACCTCCCCTTCACCCTCGCCTCCGCGGACCTCAGCGCAAGCCTCGGTTTCAGAGACTTCCGTGTCGCCTACGAGATGGTGCTCGGCAAATCGCTCACCCTCCGTCTGAGCGTCGCCAACGCCGGCGCCGAGCCACTCCGCTTTGAGGAAGCCCTCCATACCTACTTCGCCGTGCAGGATGTCCGGGCCACCTCCACCACCGGCTTGGAATCAGCCACTTACCTCGACAAAACCGACAGCCAGAAGCAGAAGCGCCTCCCAGACGCGCCCCTCACTCTGACCGGCTGGACCGACTGGGTCTTTCCCGGCAACGGCGCAACCGCAACCATCAACGACACCACCCGCACCATTGAAATCACTAAAACGCGCTCCCAAACCACCGTTGTCTGGAATCCCTGGGTTGAGAAATCCGCAGCCATAACAGACTTTTCGCCAGACGCCTGGCCCCACTTCCTCTGTGTCGAGACCGCCAACTCCGGCGAAGACGCCGTCACCGTCCAGCCTCAGCAGACCCATACCATGCAGGCCATCATTACGGTCAACTCTCTCTGATGAACCTGATCCTTGCCTCAGCCTCGCCCCGCCGCCGCGAACTGCTCACCCAAGCCGGCTTCACCTTCACCATAGAACCAGCCGACCTCAACGAAAACCCACTCCCGGAGGAGCCCGCCGCTGCGTACGTTCAGCGGCTCGCAGTCGAGAAGGCGCAAGCCGTCTGTGCCCGCCACACCGCGGAATCCGAATCCTTCACCGTCCTCGGAGCCGACACCTGCGTCACCATCGACGGGCAGATCTTTGGCAAACCGCTTAGCCCAGCGGACGCCGAACGGATGCTTACAACGCTTTCCGGCCGCACCCACGCAGTGATGACTGGAGTTGCCGCAGTCACCCCATCGAAGACTGTCTCCGACGTAGAAATCACTCACGTCACCTTCGACCTCGTCTCTGAACTGGAGATCATCCGCTATGTGGCAACCAGAGAACCTCTTGATAAAGCGGGTGCTTACGGAATTCAGGGGTACGCCGCGCGGTGGATTCCGCGGATTGAGGGCGACTACTTCAACGTGATGGGCCTGCCCATCGCTCGCGTTGTTCGCCTGCTGGCTGAGTTAGAAGATGCAAAGCGAAAGGAAGCGTTCCGTCTTTAAAGGAGTGCCCGCTTTGTCATCAGCAGGTTGAATGTGGCTAAATTGCCACATTCCAGCATGTTGTTCTCGTTGTACTCTTTTCCGGCGGGAGAAAACGCAACGTGCCAGGCAGTGCTCACCTCGAGCAAACAATTCGGTCCGAGATTAGTTTCCGGGGAGTCGGTCTGCACAGTGGAGCCGAGGTCTCGATGCGTCTTGTGCCCGCTGCTGCCGGTTCAGGGATCGTCTTTCGCCGCACCGATCTGGATAACTTCGAGATTCCGGCGACGGGACGGAACGTTGCCAAAGTCAGCTATGCGACATCGCTGATGCGCCAATCGGTGCTGATCCAGACCACCGAGCATCTTCTCTCAGCGCTGATCGGGTTCGGCGTCGATAATGTCATCGTTGAGGTGGACAACCTAGAAGTTCCGATTCTGGATGGCAGCGCGCTTCCTTATGTGCACGCCTTCCAGACGACCGGCCTGCGCGGGCAGCGTCGAAGGCGTGAATACCTCAAGATCCTTAAAGAAGTTGAGGTGCGGGAGGGGTCAAAGTTTATTGGAGTCTATCCGGGAACGGGATATCAGATTGATTACACCATTGATTTTCCGGCGCCGATTGGGTGTGAGACATTTCATGGCGATCTGGCTGTGGGTGATTACGTCAATCTGATTGCGCCAGCGCGGACCTTCGGTTTCAAGGAAGATGAGGCGATGCTGCGAAACATGGGGCTGATCCGAGGGGCATCGGATGAGTGTGCCATCATCTTGAGCCGCGGGGGTGTGCAGAACGGTCCGTTGCGCTTCCTGGATGAGTTTGTGCGGCACAAAGTGCTTGATTTGATTGGAGATTTGGCGCTGGCCGGGCGGCGGATCCAGGGCCGGGTGGTGGCCGAGCGGGCGGGTCACGCGATGCATACGGCGCTGGTGCAGAAGTTGATGCGAGACCGGAGTGCGTGGGTGCTGGCACACGGGTATGACGAGGTGGTGGAGGTGGAGAGCGAGCCCGTGGCCGCGTTGCGGCTGGCTCCCCTACATGTCTGAGCGGGATACAACTCCTTTCATTGCCGCAGTTGCGTTGGGCTCGAATCTTCCGTCAGGGTTCGGTGGCCTGGAAGAGAACCTTTGGGAGGCGATCCGGAGGGTTCGAGGGCTGGGTTCGGTAACGGCTGTGAGTTCGTTCCAAGTGACTGATCCGGCTGGGTTTAAGGAGCAGCCTCGATTCTTGAACGGAGCGCTTTTGCTGGAGACGCGGCTTGAGCCGCAGCAGCTTATGACTGTGCTGCTGGGCATTGAGAGCGCGATGGGTCGAAGCAGGGTGGGGGTGCCGAGTAAAGGGCCCCGGATCATCGACCTGGACCTGATCTTCGTTGACAGCATCGTGCTAAAAACAGGGGAGTTGACGCTGCCGCATCCGGCGCTGGCGGAGCGCGCGTTCGTGCTAAGGCCGCTTGCCGAGATTGCGCCGGAGTGGGTCCATCCGGTGTTGGGTCTGAGCGTCCGGGAGATGCTGGAGCGGCTGGAAACCTAGCCATCCACGCCATCATCTACCGCCAAGATGTGGGTTGATCGTGGTATTTGGCGCGGCTAGCGCAGGTGGAATGCAACCACCACGCATGGTGGAGGCCGCGATTGGCGCGGGTTTTCGCGTCTTTATGTGTGTTTTTCTCTATGGATGGCTGGAGTTGATCTTCTGGTTAACTTTGGCCCTTGGCGTGCGTTTTCGGGGCGGCACTTTTTATTGGAAGGCTCAACACCGATCTACACCGGTGGAGCGATCAGAACGGTGACTGCGGAGCTGCGCGGGGCGCATCGGGTGAAGAGCGGGAGGCAAAGAGATATGGGGAGCAGCTTTTGGCTGCTCCCCGCTGAGGTAAGGCAAGAAGAGGGTTGAGTTTAGGGACGGGTGGCAAGCCGGTTTGCGCCGCCAGCCACGGAGGGAAGCCCCGCCGCGATGGGGGTGACGACCGGGACGGCCTGGCCGACGATCTCCGTGATGAAGTTCGCCGGCGGCGTCGCACTGCCGGGCGTGGTGCCGCCATTGTTCCCGACCCATACGTTTCCTGAGCCGTCGATGGCGATACCATCGGGAGACAGGAAGGTGTGGGCGAAGCCTGACGAGGTGGCCGGGGAGAGGAAGGTTCCAGCGGGCGTCACTTCCGTCACGGAACCCGTAGTGCTGGAGGTTCCGGCAACCCAGATGTTGCCGGCGCCGTCCAGCGCCAGCTTCTGGATGTAGAGCAAGCTGGAGTTGGAGGTGGTGCTTGCCGCGACGGAGGTGCCGGCGGTGAAGCCGGTGTTGCCACCATGGGATTTGATCTCCGAGAGGGCTCCGGCGGTGCTGCTGTAGCTTCCTGCCCAGACGTTGCTTCCGCTGTCGATGGCGATGGGCTCAACGGTTCCCTGGCCGGCGAGCGCGTTCGGTCCGGGTGTGGTGCAGTTGGCGGTGAGGGTCGGCGGGCCTGCGGCGCCTGCCGAGCAGAGGTACGGCGTGGTTCCGGGTTTGCTGGAGCTGGCGTCCGCGACCCAGATTGTGCCGAAGCCGTCGATGGCGATGGTGGAGAAGCTGCTATCGGTCAGGCCGGAGGCGAGTTGGGTAGCGGTGGAACCGGAAGCGGCTCCGGCGGGGATGAGCTCCAGGTCCGCCGCTCCGCCGGCTGCGCTGGTGGTGGAGACGTAGGCATTGCCCTTGCCGTCCACCGCGACCGCACCCGGACCCGCGCCTGTGGTGAAGACCTTGGTGGAGCCGCCGGCAGTGTACTCGGCGACGGTGGTTCCAAGCGAACCCGATTTGCCGTAGCTGGTGACGAAGACGTCATTGCTGGGGTCAAGCGCGATGCTGAAGGAGCCGGCGAGGAGCGTGCCGTTGCTGGTTCCGGGCGAACTGATGAGCACCTGATTGAGGGGCGTACCGGCGGGGCTGAGCTCCGTGACGCTGTTTCCGATGGTGCCCGCGGTGGCGGTGAAGTAGTTGTCGATCCAGATGTTGCCGATGGAGTCGATGGCGAGGTTGCCAGGCTTGGTGAGCAGCGACACGGGGCCGTCGCCGACGGTCTGCGAGCTGGTGGAGCCGTAGGTGACGCCGATGGTCCAGTCCGTGGGCGCGGCGCTGAGATAGGGCTGGAAGGGAGACTGGGAGGTCACGGTGGCGTACAGGGTGCCGATGTTGCTGGCGCCGCTAACGGTGCTGGTGGGATTGTTGGCCAGGTAGTAGGCGGCCTGGAGGGTATCGGTGACGGCCGGCGAGGCCACGGAGGAGAAGAGCGTTCCGCAGGTGCTGGCGGGCGAGGTGGTGGAGGCGCCGTTGGTATTGACGCAGGCAGCCAGAATGTCCGCGAGGGTATTGATCTTGCTCTGCTCCGGTGTGATGGTGACGGTGGGAATGCCGGTGTATCCGGAGATGGAGCCGGTCACGGTGGTGGAGGCGTTGGCGGTTCCGGTGTTGGCGTTAACCAGGTTGTTGAAGGTGGTCACGGCGTTGAGCAAGCCCTGATTGTTGGCGGAACTGGTGCCGAAGTTCCCCTCGCCGTTGGTGGTATCCGGCGTGAAGAACTGCTGCAGGGCGAAGATGCCGGCGATGGTGGTGACCTCATTGACGTTGACCTGCGGCTGTTTGGTAATAACCGTGCTGCAGTCGCCGAGGACGGTGAGGAAGGCGGCATTCGGATTGGCGATGCCGGTGGTGGGGGAGCCGCCGACGGCGGTGATGTACAGAGTCTGGCTCGCCGTGGTGGAAGTGGTTGAGGGGCAGAGATAGGTGTTGCCGCTCAGAGGACCGAAGCTGAAGGTTCCGGCGGTACTGGTGGTGGTGTGGGCCAGCGCGGTGGCGGCGCTTCCGTAACCAGCCTTGCCGGCGGCCCAGATGGTGACGACGGATCCTGAAACGGGCTGGCGGCCTCCATGAACGTAGCCGCTGAGCGACCCGGCGACAGCGGCGGCGGAGCTTGCGGCCGGCGCGCCGAAGTTTGTGGAGCAGCCGGTGGAGAGCAGGGCCAGGCCAGTGGCCAGAAAGGCGGCGCGGGCTGGATGGCGGAAGAGCGTAACGATGCTCCTTAGATCGTGTTTGGAATGGTGTTCCGGATGGTGCTTCATAAGGCCTCCGACGACAGGACTGTGAGCTAAGGGTTGATCCAGAAGGACCCGTCTCGTGCAATGCGGAAGGGGGAGTTGGGTGCCATGCTGCTGGGGTGTGGACGGCTGAAGCGTTGTTGCAGACAGTGGGGATATCCGGTGAGAGACCCGGAACTCGGACGGAGAAAGCTTGGAACTCGGGCGGCCAATCGGGTTGATGAGGTGCGCTCGTGTTGCTTGCGGCAAGAGAGACGCAGGGCCGACGGGAGAAACATGGAGTCGTCTTTGTTCCAAATTGGAACATAGGGGTACCGTCCTGAGTTGCTTTGGAATGAGAAAAGTTGATGAAGATGGGAACGTTCCTATCAGCCGTCAACAAGTTTTAAACGCGGCGCGGGAGCGAGCGGAGACAGGTGCGAGATGCGTTTTGGGGCGCGGTGTTCGATGATGGTGCCATGAGCGAATGGAACAAATGGAACGAAGGGCTGGGAGTGCTGCCGACCGAGGCGCGAAACCCGAGAAGCGAGGGGCTTGACCGGTTGAGCACGGTGGAGATGCTGCGGGTGATCAACGAGGAGGATGCCACGATTGCGGCGGCGGTGCGGGCGGCGCTGCCGAAGATCGCCGAGGTGGTGGATGCGGTAGCGGCTCGGTTTGGGCGCGGAGGACGGCTGTTATATGTGGGGGCGGGGACGAGCGGGCGGCTTGGCGTGCTCGACGCGAGCGAGTGTCCG
>CAXTRZ010000157.1:0-897 GCA_964246715.1 uncultured Acidobacteriaceae bacterium
CGCCCCCACCGCCCGCATCGCGCTCGAAGAGATCTTCGGTCCCGTCCTCGCCATCATCAAATCCACCACCTTCTCGGAAGCCATCGCCATCGCCAACAACACCGAGTACGGACTCACCGGAGCCATCTACTCGGACTCCCGCGAGAACCTCGACCTCGCCGCCCGCGACTTCCACGTAGGCAACCTGTATCTCAACCGCAAGTGCACCGGCGCAATGGTCGGCGCGCATCCCTTTGGGGGTTTTAACATGAGCGGCACAGACTCCAAAGCCGGCGGCCCGGACTACCTGCTCCTCTTCACCCAAGGCAAGTCAATTGCAGAAAAAGTAAGCCACGTCAGCCGCAAAGCCGATATCCAGGAAGACCGCATGGGCCTCTAACAAGAGGAGGAGTCCGTTGGCGAGCACCGCGAGCCCCCATACTCTTTCCTTCACCCTGACCAAATCACAAGTCACGAAGTGACCGCCCCGCGCGTAGCGGGCCCGTCCGGCAGGACAGTCTTTACGCGCTCTTCGCCACCTTCATCTGGATCAGCGTCCCCGCCTTAGCCGCAGCCTCTGCCAGCAGACGATGGTGCAGCGTAAACAGCGCCAGCTCCAGCCTGTCGCTGACTCCGGTCTTGTCGTAGATACTCCGCAGATAGTTCTTGATCACCTGCTCCTTGGTATGCAGTTGCGCTGCAATATCCTTGTTCTTGCACCCCTGCACGATCAACGCCACAATCTGCATCTCCTTCGGCGTCAGCCGGTCCCTCACTCGCGCCCCCACCACATCCGTCACCATCGGCGGATTCACGCTCCCAGGGTCCAGACACCTCTGACCCCGCGCCACCCGGCGCACCGCATCCACCAGCTCCGGCCCGGTCACCCGCCTTGACACCACCCCACCCAACTGCGCC
>CAXTRZ010000157.1:907-5958 GCA_964246715.1 uncultured Acidobacteriaceae bacterium
GCCCCGTTCCGCAATCAGAATCGCCTTACTCCCCGCATCATGGATCAACGGCATCAGCCCATTCAGATCCAGCCCCATCCCGGAAGAAAAGATCACCATCGCATTGCGAAAGCTTGTCACCGTCTGCCCCAGTCGCGAGCCCTCATCGCACTGCGCCACAATCCGCATGTCGTCCTCCAGCGACAGCACCCGCGCCACGCCCGCGCGGAACACCACCTGATCGTCGGCAAGGATAAGTCGATTCATGCGTGTATAACCTCAAGGAAACGGAGCAACACAGAGCGAGTCCGCTCAGGCAGACCTCATCTCCTCCAGCACGCTCATCGGCAGCCTCCTCCCTGTCCCAAGTCCTGTCCAGCTTTCGGACACTCCCCGCTTACCTTTTGAAGCCGTATGCCCTCCTCGCACATCCAAACACTACGGTAAAGTGCGGGATAATCATGAGGCGATGCCAAAACCAGTCCTACTAGCAGTCGACGACGACGTAAGCGTCCTTGAGGCAGTGGTCCAGGACCTCCGCCGCAAGTACGGCCAGACCTACCGCATCCTTCGCGCCGCATCCGGCCAGGCTGCACTGGATATCTCCACCCAGCTCAAGGAGCGCGGCGATGTCGTCGCCCTCTTCCTCTCCGACCAGCGCATGCCCGGCATGACCGGCGTCGAGTTCCTCGTCCGCGCCATCGACCTCTTCCCGGAGGCCAAGCGTGTTCTGCTCACCGCCTACGCCGACACCGAAGCCGCTATCAAAGCCATCAACTCCGCCCGCATCCACTATTACCTCAACAAGCCCTGGGACACGCCCGAAGAGAAGCTCTACCCCGTCCTCGACGACCTCCTGCAGGCCTGGAACCTCGGCTACAAGCCCCCGTATGAAGGCATCCAGGTCGTCTCCACCCGTTGGGGTGCAGGCGACCACGAGGTCCGCAACTTCCTCTCCCGCAATCGCATCCCCTTCAAGTGGCTCAATCCAGAGCAAACCCCGGAGTGCCTCGATCTCCTCCGCGCCAAGGATCTCGACGAGGCGAAACTCCCCATCGTCCTCTTCGGCGACGGCTCCGCCCTCGTCCAGCCCTCCTCCACCGAACTCGCCTCCCGCGTCGGCCTCCGCACCCAGGCCCAGCAGGAGTATTACGACGTGGTCGTCGTCGGAGCCGGCCCCGCCGGACTCGCCGCCGGTGTCTACGGCGCATCCGAAGGCCTTAAGACCCTCCTCGTCGAGCCCCTCGCCCCCGGCGGCCAAGCCGGCTCCAGCTCCAAGATCGAAAACTATCTCGGCTTCCCGGAGGGCCTCTCCGGTGATGAGCTCGCCAAGCGCGCTTACATCCAGGCCCAGCGCCTCGGGGCCGAGTTCCTCACCCAGGGCGTCACCTCCATCCGCTCCGAAAACGGCTACCACATCGTTCAGATGACCGATAACCGCGAGGTCACCTGCCGCGTCTGCCTCATCGCCACCGGCGTCGATTACTGCTGGCTCTGCGTTCCCGGCGAAGAAGACCTTCGCGGCAAAGGCGTCTTCTACGGTGCCGCCCTTACCGAGACCAACACCTGCGCCAACGAGGACATCTACATCGTCGGCGGCGCCAACTCCGCCGGCCAGGCCGCGATGCACTTCTCCCGCCACGCCCGCCAAGTTCGCATGCTCCTGCGCGGCGACTCGCTTGAAAAGAGCATGTCCAAATACCTCATCGACCAGATCCAGGCCCGCCCCAACATCCTCGTCGAGCCCCACACCGAGATCTTTGCCTTCCATGGCGATGGCCACCTCCAGCAGATCACCGTCTGCAGCCAGAACCAGCAGCAGACCCGCGACGCCGCCTCCGTCTTCATCTTCATCGGCGCCGAGCCCCGCACGGACTGGCTCCCATCCACCCTCGCCCGCGATCAAAAAGGCTTTCTGCTCGCCGGCCCCGACCTTAAATCCAAGGCGCGTGACGCTTGGAAGCTTGAGCGCGACCCCTACCTCTTGGAAACCAGCATCCCCGGCATCTTCGTCGCCGGCGACGTCCGCCACGGATCGGTCAAACGCTGTGCCTCCGCCGTCGGCGAGGGCTCCATCGCCATCCAATTCGTCCATCAATATCTGGCGGCCCTTTAGGTGAGCAACATGATCGAGCACGTCGCACCCGAGCAACTCCAACCCGAAACCACAATCCCCAGCAACCCTAAGGTCCCGACCTCCCAGCCGCTGGACGATGAGACCATCGCCAAGCTCCAGAACGTTCCCATCCTCGCCTCCCTCACCGCCGACCGTCTCCACTGCCTCGACGGCACCCAGCGCATCCTCCTGGAGTCGGCCCAAGTCCTCGTCCAGCAGGGCGATGCGGTCCACCAGTTCTGCATCCTGCTGGAAGGCCGGCTGCTCATCTACCAGAACAGCCGCGACGGCCACGAGATGCTCCTGAACGTCATGGAGGAAGGCTCCTCCTTCGGCGAGCTCCCACTCCTCGCCAACATGCCGTCCACCGTCACCATCCGCGCGAACGGCCACGCCGAGATCCTCAGCCTCAATGAAGACCAGTTCTGGAACCTCATGACCACCTGCCCGGAGGTCCGCAAGCAGATCCTCGGCAATATGGCCGAGCGTCTGCAAAAATCTCAATCCGTCTCCTTTCAGCAGGAAAAACTCGCCTCCCTCGGTACCATGGCCGCCGGCCTCATGCATGAGCTCAACAATCCCGGCGCAGCCGCCCGCCGGGCCGCCTCCCAGCTCCGCGAAAACCTGATGCGCATGCACCGCCTCAGCCCCAAGTTCGTCCGCACCAATCTCACCCCGGAGCAGATGGAGTGCATGATTGAGCTCCAGGAGTATGCCTTCTCCGCCAAGGAGCACGTCGCCCTCAGCTCCATTGAGCAGTCCGACGCCGAAGAAGCCCTCGCCGAATGGATGGAGCAGGCCAACATTGAAGATGCCTGGAAGCTCGCTCCAAGTCTTATCGCCATGGGCATCAACGTCCCGGAGCTCCAGTGCGCCCACAGCGTCTTTCCGGAAGACCTCTTCGCCAACGCCATCAGTTGGCTGGAAGCCCTCGTCTCCAGCATGGCCCTCGTCGGCACCATAGAAGAAAGCATCGGCCGCGTTACCGATCTCGTCGCCGCCGTCAAATCCTACGCCTATGAAGGCCGCGGCCAGCGCCAATCCATCGACATCAACAAGAGCATCCACGCCACCCTCGTCGTGCTCGGCCATAAGCTCCGCGAAAAACAAATCGTCCTCCAGAAGTCGCTCGCCCCTGACCTCCCGCCCCTTGAAACCGAGTGCCAGGGCCTCAACCAGATCTGGACCAACCTCCTCGATAACGCCATCGACGCCTCCGCGCAATCCGGCGTCATTGGCCTCCGGACCTGGGCCGAAGAGATCGAAACCGCCCCCGGCGTCAAGCGCTCCGACCTCTGCATCGCCATCAAGGACAATGGCTCCGGCATCCCGCTCGAAAGCCAGCAGCACATCTTCGACCCCTTCTACACCACCAAGCCCGTCGGCGTCGGCACCGGCCTCGGCCTCGGCATCGTCTACCGCATCGTGGAGCAGTACGGCGGCGTCATCCGCTTCTCCTCCGTCCCCGGCGAAACCGAGTTCGTCGTCCGCCTCCCCGCTAAACCCACTTAGAATCAATCGCGAGCAACGCGAGCGCCCAGACCCTTCACCCACCCCGACAAGATCACACGGCACGAAGTGCCCGCCGCCCGCGCAGGGAGTCCGTCCGGCAGGACATAAGCCGTTATCATGGCATCATGTCCGCCATGACCCCCTTCCACATCGCCTTCCCCGTCGATGATCTCCTCGCCGCCCGCCACTTCTACGGCGTCATCCTCGGCTGCCCGGAGGGCCGCTCCAGCGCGGAGTGGATCGACTTCGACCTCTTCGGCCACCAGATCGTCGCCCACTTGAAGCCCAAAGCCCCCGCCGCAGACGGCATCCACCGCAACGCCGTTGACGGCCATGCCGTCCCGGTCCCCCACTTCGGCGTCGTCCTCACCATGGACCGCTGGCAATCCCTCGCCGACCGCCTCCGCGCCGCCAACATCAAGTTTGAGATCGAACCGTACATCCGCTTCCAAGGCGAAGTGGGCGAACAAGCCACCATGTTCTTCTACGATCCCGCTGGCAATGCCCTCGAATTCAAAGCCTTCGCCGATATGACCCAAGTCTTCGCCAAATAGGCACTTCGTGCCGTCTTGGGCTTCGCGTCGCTCCTTCCGCCGGTCGGCACCAGCTTTCGTGCTGGGCAGCATCGCCCACCGGCAACAAAACGGACAATCCTCCCCACGCCACCACAGTGCGCTCCCATAAGGAGTGCACTGTGACACGCATGCCCTAACCCCAAAATCTTCCGTAAATGACCCATTCGCCCGGGTACTCCATCCATAGTGCTATTCCTGCCGCATTCCCCTCAGAGGTACCTTTCGATTACCAAAGTTTCGGCCACTCTCCGCGGTAAAAGGTATCCCCAGTTATGCCTCACGTGAGCTCAGCTTCTTCTCGTCCCGCCTCCTCCGAAACCTCCCTCACGTATCTCCGCTCCTGCAAAAATTTGGGTCACGCAGCCTTCTGCGGCGAAGCCGCGCCCCTTACCGCCGATAAGAACCATATGTCCCGGTCTCGGTCACTCTGCATCCGCGTTTCGCTGCTTCTCACCACCTTCTTCGCCTTCGGCCTCACCGCCTCCGCCTCTGCTCAGACCGTCGTCCGGTTTCCCGGAACCACCGCCGTCGGTGCCTCGGCCGCGGCCCAGACCGTCACCGTCGCCATCACCCACGCCGGCACCCTGGACTCCATCAATATCCGCACCCAGGGCAATGAGAACTACGACTACAACAACGCCGGCGGCGGAAACTGCGTCCCCGGCGTCTCCTACTCCGCCGGCCAGCAGTGCACCGTCATCGTCGGCTTCAAGCCCAACGCCCCCGGCGAGCGCCGTGGCGCAGTCACCCTCCTCAACAGCTCCGGCGCCGCCCTCGGCTCGCAGTGGCTCAGCGCCATGGCGACTGGCCCGCTCGGCGTCTTCGTCCCCGGCACCCTCAACACCGTCGCCGGAGATACCACCTGGATC
>CAXTRZ010000158.1:0-2413 GCA_964246715.1 uncultured Acidobacteriaceae bacterium
GTTTTCAGGGGATCGTACGTGGCGGATCGGCCGCCGGTGTCCGGAACCTGCGGGCGGCGGGTTTGGCCTTGAGCTTGGCCGGGCAGGGGCTGAGCGATGATGATGATGGCAGCGGAGGCAACGAAGACGGATGCAGCGACGGCGCGACGCACGGCACACGAAGGAGGCATAGATCCCCTGGATGGAGTGGTGGAGGTGGTAGTGATTGTATGAAAACAGGGGATGAACTTTAGAGCAAGGGGCGCTCGCTCTAAAGTGCGGGCTCCAGTACGGCACGAGTCTTTTCCTGCTTACTTCTGAGGATTGGCCGTTCCACAAAGTGCCAGGAGCAGGAAGCAATCAGGATGGTAGCGACGAAGAGCAGAAGAGAGTTGCGCCATCCACCGAGATGACCCGTCATTACCAGCACGTTGATGATCAGTCCGTGATAGACGTAGACGCCGTAGGAGATATCCTGCTCCTTGAGGAAAGAACTGACTGAGGGGATCGTATAGGCTGCCGAGATGGCGGTCGTACCCAGGAGCAAGAGCGCCAGATTATTCGCCGCAGGCCAGTCCGGCTTGAGATAGCAAAAGGCGATCAGCAGAAGAGCCCAGTACAGAGCTTTTCCGGCGATCCACTTCGATTGGAAGGCGCGATACCGCTGCAGTACGACCCCGTACAGGAAAAGGTAGAACTGAGGCAAAAATGAGTACCGAGTTAACTTATGAAGAGGAGGCTCATAGTGTCCGAAATCGACGGGAGCATAGTAAGCGAGGAAGATGCTTAGGACGGTGAAACAGGCGAGCGCAAGGAGGAGCATCCGGTTGGATCGCTTACGGAATGCGATGAGGTAGACGGCGGGAAGCACGATGTAGAACTGAAGCTCCAGCGGAATGGTCCAGAGAGCACCGTTATAGACTCCACTGCCAAAGCTGCGAAGATATGGCGGTGTGTAGATGAGCCCGACCATCTGCGCAGGAAGCCAAAGGAAGTCGATAAAGCGGTGTGGCCGGAAGCCGAAGAAGGAGGTAACAATGACGGTAACGAGAAGACAAACCCAAAGTCCGGGAAGGATACGGAGAGCACGATTTTTGAAGTATCGCTTTAGATTGCCTTGCTGACGTTCATAGGAGGCGGAGACCATAAAACCGCTCGCCACAAAGAAGATGGGCACTCCATGGAAGAAGGAAATCGGCACGGACCATGCGCCGGGATGAAGATCCAGCCGGTTAATGCAGTGAAAAAAGACCACCTGGAGGGCAGCCAGCAGGCGGACAAGATCAAAGTTGTTAGGGCGGAAGGCGACAGCAGTCCGATGAGGAAGAAAATGCATAAGCCTGCGAAAATTTTACTATGTCATCGATCATTTCGCATGTAACTTTAGTGTTGTTACCAGAGTGTTATTACGACCTTACGGGGCAGGGAAGAACCTTCGCCAAGTCTGAAGGAAGAGATTTGTCTAAATGCGGGCGAAGCGATGAGCGCAGACGTCATCTGAGTCATATCCTTGAGGAGCAAACATTTCGTACGCTATAGCTTGGTAAGCGAGTCGAGATGATCGATGCTACTGGCGTACAATTCCTACCAGGCAGTTCGCGCAAGGGGCGACTCGATGGGCGGCGTATTTAGATTGGGCTCTGGACCTCCGACATGCCCAAAGTGCTACCGAAGTCTCATGGTCCGGGCGAAGCGCGGCTTGATCGCGGACTTTCTCTGGTCCAAACTGGGCCGCTATCCTTGGGAGTGTCCTCGTTGTTGCAGCCGGGTGCTTTTGAAGAAGCGGGGACAACGCATTCAGCGCAGAGTAAAGAAGAGCATATAACGCGCCGGGCGTGCAGCTCACGATGTCTCAATGAGGCTGGAACCGACGTTGCGAAAGCCCTGACCTGGCTGCTCGTCTCATCGCTCAACCAGGGCGGGTGAAGATGCTGCGAGTCTGAATAGGCGGGCGCGAACGACTCAACCATGCTTCCAAGCCTAAGCCGTTTCCGCAGCTTCTCCAGAGCCAAAGCCCAACTCTCGTGAACTTTACTTTCGTCCGATGACCAAGACCTGGAAGGTGTCCGGTACGATCGCCGGACGCGGACGCGGATTGGCCGTCGTAGGCTCGGGACGGGCACCCTGCTCCGCGGCGACCACATACACCCGATCCTTGCCGGAGTCGTACGCCATCGTGCGGGCACCCTTCATTGTGGGAAGCCGCTCCAGTCCCTTGTAGCTCGACTTCGCATCCACGACCGTCAACGTGCCTTCGCCGTTCGAGCTGAAGGCCATCTGCCGCTTGTCGTCATACCCGGCCGCATCCGGTCCGTCGCCGATCTCAGGCAGTGAGATCACTTTGCCCGTGCCCGCGTCTACCACAGCCATCTTCTTGCCGTCACACACGGAAAAGAGCCGATTGTGTTCACGGTCGATCGCCATGCCTGAAGGC
>CAXTRZ010000158.1:2423-5944 GCA_964246715.1 uncultured Acidobacteriaceae bacterium
CCACGTATCAGTCAGGGTCTTGCTGGATGCGTCCAGCCGCACGATGCTGTTCTTGTCCTCGATGTTGTCAAAGACGTGGCCCTTGCCGTCGGCCTGTGGGAACTCGGGTTTACCCGGCAGCGCGATGGTCGCCACGACGGAACGGCTCGCCGTGTCGATGACGGTCACGTTCTTGCTGCGTCCGTTGAACGCCCACACGGTCTTGGTCATGGGCTCATAGACGATGCCGTCCGGGTTGGTGCCGACGGGGACTGAGGCCACGGTGGCCAGCGTCTTACGGTCGAAGACAACGACCGCGTTTGCGCCGCCATCGCTGATGTAGCCGAACTTACCCTCCTCATCGAGCGCAACGCCGTGCGTCCCCTTGAGGCCCGTGATCGCTCCCACTACCTTGCCCGTGTCAGTGTCCAATACCTCCACACGCGGTCCATGCGTGACGTATAAGCGATGCGCACCCGGGTCAGCAAGCAGGTAATCCCACCCGCCTGTGCCGCCGATCTTCCAGTGATCGACCACTTGATAAGGCTGCTGAGCAAATGCACCGGTTGCAAGCGTACAGGCTGCAAGCGTCACAAGAGAGCGAAAAGCTGTCGACTGCATCGGAATCTCCTTGTGCTCCTGGGAGCACACTTTACAGTTTCGATAATCTAGCTTAAACGGAGATGAAGGCCACGGTCACTCGGGTGCCTTGGCCTGGTTTGCTCTCGACGGTGATCTTTCCTCCCGCCGCGTCGACGATTGACTTGCAGATGGACAACCCCAGACCGGTTCCGCCGGTGTCACGCGACCTGGAACGGTCTTCCCGGTAAAAGCGTTCAAAGATGTGCGGCAGCGACTCTGGGGAGATGCCGGTGCCGGTATCCTCGACATAAAGCGTTACCGACCCCTGTTGCTGCCTCGTCAGGCAGACCGTAACGGTTAGGCCTGGGGAGCTGTGCTGGACTGCATTCAGGATCAGGTTTGACAGCAGTGTGAATCCCCGTTCAGGCAGAAGCCTTACCTGACACATCGGGGAGCGAACGAAGTACAAATGCACGCCACAAGCCTCAGCTATGGGTCGCAGTTGCTCAAGAGCGGTGGCGGTCAACTCACTCAGATCGAGCATAGAAGCGTCCTCGGTCGAAGTATCTTCCATGCTGGCGAGTTGCAGCATCTGCGCGACCAAGGCTTCGACCCGGAGATTGTCTTCAAGAACTCGCTCCAGACCTGAGGCGTATTCGTCCACGGTTCGCCGCCTTAGCATGAGGAGTTGTATGGAAGATCGGACGACCGCGATCGCTGTCTTGAGCTCGTGTGCCGCATCGCCGACGAAGCGCTGTTCCTTCGCAAAAGCTGCGCGAAGCCGGCCGACTGTATCGTTCAGGACTGCCGCGAGGGGACGCAACTCGCGTATTCGCATGACAGAGGCTGGAGCAGTAAAGGCCAATTCCGGCGGCGAAAGTTGCTCAGCTGCCGCACCGAGCTCAGAAAGGGGATGGAGAGCTTTCTTGAGCAGCAGCGCGACGAAGGTCACAGTCAATGCAGTTGCGAACAGGATGGCTAGGAGATAGAACCGAACCGCTTCCAAAACTTCATGCCAGAGATTGCCTTCCGACGATGCATACACAATCGTCACAGGCCTCCTGAGTCCTACTCCTCCGTTTTCCGCTCGATCAATCACGCGCATCGCCTCCCGCTGAAGGATGCGGTATTTGGCCCGGCCGATACGCGCATTGCGCAACCCGTCCGACTGTCTGGCGATGAGCATAAACGGCGCTGTGCTGGAGGTGCCCAATAGACTACCGCCCTGGTTATAGACCGCGTACACGTCATCGGCAGGGAGCTTGAGCTCCGCAGGATCGATCATGACGTTGTCTTCCGGATCTTCGGCGTCCTGAATGGACCCAAGCAGCGAATCGGACCTGCCTTGGAGGCTCACGTCGAGTGCGTGCAGCCGAACGTTGCGCTCATGGAGCAGCGCCGTGCCGCACAGTAGAGCCGCACAGAGCAATTGAGCCACGACTACGATTCCTACCGTTTCATGCACGAGTGAACGGCTTCTCATGTATCAGGCGCTCGCCAGCCTGTAGCCACGCCCGCGCAGCGTTTCCAGCACTTCAGAGTCAGTGACCCCGCGCAGTTTCTTCCGCAGATTGGAGATATGGGCCTCGATGACGTTTGAGTGATGCTCCCAGGTGAAATCGTATAGATGCTCCAAGAGCTCACGTTTGGATACAACTACACGCGGTCGAAACATGAGGTACTCCAGGATCCTGTACTCGGTGGGCGAGAGATCCACCTTGAGGGTTCCATGCGAAACACTCTGTTCCCCGGTGTGAATGTTCAAGTTTCCAAACTGCAGCAGTGGCTCGCCTACGCCTTTGCCTCGACGGATCAGTGCACGAGCCCGCGCGATCAGTTCTCCAAGGTCGAATGGTTTCGTCATGTAGTCATCCGCCCCAGCATCAAGCAGGTCGATGGTCTTGCCTATCTGACTCACGGCGGTTAGGACCAGCACAGGCGTAGCGTTCCGTGCGGCACGAAGCTTTTTGACAACCTCTTCGCCACTCAGTCGAGGAATCATCAGGTCGAGTACGATCAGATCGTACTCAGCGGTCCAACAAAGATGCATGGCGTCCTCGCCGTCGTGGGCTATATCGACGGCATACCCCGGACCTTCGCGGAGCCCGCCTGCAATGTTTTCCGCGAGTCGCGGTTCATCCTCGACTACCAGGACTCTCATCGCGCCATTACCTCAAAATCTGTGAAGTGAACCTGACGAACGAAATCGACGTAAGCTTGCAGAGTATTGAATATGACTTGGCTTGTATGGTCTTTGCTTTCAGCCGTGTTTGCCTGTTACAGCGCTGCTCGCGAAACTTGGTATTTTGGATGTCGATCCAAACCTCGCGACAGCCGTGCGCATTACGGTCGTTGTGGTCTTCGCCTGGATGTTTACTCTCCCTGGGACCGTGGCGGACTCGTCTATGGTGAACGTCGCAGTTGGATGTTTCTGATTGCATCCTGGCTAGTAAACGGACTCTCCATCACTTGGTGAAGCCAAGGTTGCTCTCATCGATTAGCTCGGGGTCATCTTCGCGCTTGCTGCCCCCATTCTAAGCGAAGCCATCACTTAAGCGGGCGGGACGCCGAGGGCGAGCCAGAGATATCGCCTGAGTGTGAGCCGAGCGAACGATGGGGCGCGCTGGCTGCCGGGCTGAGGGCTGTCGCTCTCAACTCCAATGGGCAACCTGGGAGGGAGAGCATGTGAGTTAATTGTAGGGCGGGGCTTCACGGATGTATCGACCTATTCCAGCAACGTTTGTGGCCGTTCCTCTTACATCTCGCGCGAAATTGGACATCCTTGAGGAGCTATCGGCTTCTGGGTCCTGGTGATGACCGAGCTTCTTTGCCAGTCCGTTCCATTCTGAAGTTACGCCAGCATTCGACTGCGTGCGGCCAAGTTGAGTTTGTCGAGACGCCCCCTTACGGTGGGACTGCGGTGAGGTGAAACTGGGTTGGACGGAGGTCGGAACGCGAGG
>CAXTRZ010000159.1:0-5928 GCA_964246715.1 uncultured Acidobacteriaceae bacterium
CGCAGGCGCATTGTCATCAAATGAACCAAAATACCCATCATCCGGGGTGCAGGAGAGATGCAGACGGTCAAGATTCGGGTGTTATCCCCGCATCGAGACGATGCGGCCTTCTCGCTCGGACTGGCGATCGAGAGGTGGACCTCTGCTGGTCATACCGTGGAGGTGATGAACTGCTTTACGAAGAGCAGGTATAGCCCGTTTGGCGATCTCGCCTTTGTGCATGCGAACGATCTGCAATCCTATGTTACTGCGCTGCGTCATCGCGAGGACCTGCTTTGGAGCCGGAAGTATCACCCGGCGGTGTCGCTGATGGACTTGAATCTGCGGGACGCTCCGCAACGGCTGCAGTGCAGTGTGGAAGACGTGTGCAGCGTCCCGCCGAAGCCAGACGACCGGTCCGCGGTGAAGATCCGGAGTGCGCTGGAACGAACTGTAAAGGACGCGCTTGTGCTGCCGCTCGGGGTGGGCGAGCATGTGGATCACCTGACCGCACGCATCGCCGCTCAGGATGGCTGGCCGGAGACGCTGCCCCTTGCGTTTTATGAGGATCTTCCTTACTCGGCGCGGCCGGGCATGGCTGACGGGATTGAAGAACGGGCGGCGAGTCTGGGGTCCGCGCTTCAGGCCGGCTTTGTGTGCGAGCCGGCGGATGCCAAGGATGCGCAGGAGAGGAAGCGGCAGCTTGCGCTGTGTTACGACTCGCAGATTGACTCCGAGGTCATGGACCAGATCGCGGATTTTTGCGAGCGGTATAGCGGCCGCGAGCGGCTGTGGATGAGCCGAGCATGGCGCGAGTCAGGTCTCGGTGTATGGCAGTGATCCAGGAGACGTTTGAACCTTGGGAGGCGCTGCTCGGCGGGAGTGCGGATTCGGCGTGCCGCGCGGTCGTCATCCTTCCGGCGAGGAATGAGGAGGCTTCGCTTGGAGCCTCTCTGGATGCCCTAGCCGCGCAGGTTGATCTTGACGGAAGCCCGCTGCAGCACGAGAGCTACGAGATCCTTCTGCTACTGAACAACTGTACGGATCAGACGGCTTGTGTCGCAGAGGGTTGGAAGCGGACTAATCTTGAGGTTCGGCTGCATGTGGCTGAGCGCACCTTTGCCCGCAAGGATGCTTTCATTGGAACGGCGCGGCGCATGCTGATGGATACGGCGTGGCGGCGCCTGCAGGGACGGACGGACGTGTGCGCGATCCTCTCCACGGATTCCGACACGCTTGTCCGGCGGGATTGGGTGGCGCAAAACCTGGCTGCGCTCAGGGCGGGAGCGGATGCGGTCGGAGGCGTTATCGCGCTCAAGGAGGGTGAGCTGAAGCTGCTTCCGCCGGGTGCACGCCGCGCGTATCTGCGGGACCGCCGGTATCAGCGGCTTACCGCTGAGTTGGAGGCCCGGCTTGACCCTCAGGAGGGTGATCCCTGGCCGCGTCATCTGGAGCACTTTGGAGCCTCGCTTGCTTGCACGCCGGAGATCTATGCCCGCGCGGGCGGGATGCCCGCGGTGACTTCGCTGGAGGATGTCGCATTTGTGGGTGCGCTGCGGCAAATTGGCGCCAAGCTGCGTCACCATCCGGAGGTCAAGGTCTATACTTCATCGCGCATGAAAGGCCGCGTTGAGGTGGGGCTCTCCGGGCAACTAAGCATCTGGCAGCAGATGAGTGAACGGCATGAGGAACACCGGGTGCAGTCGGCCGCATGGTTGGCGCATCGGTTCAGAACGTTGCGCCGGCTACGGAAAGAAGCGGCGATGAAAGGTGCGTCACCCGCGGACTATCTTACAGAGATCGATTGCGACCGGGTAATCGCCGACAGCTTTCGCGGCGAACCCGAAGGCGAGATCACTCGCGTGAATCGCAGGCTTGCAGCAATGCTGGCCACGCGCTCCTGATCAAGCCTTAGGCTGTTCATCGCAACGCTCCAGCAGATCGAGACGATAACCCTCATACCGTTCCTGCTTGAGGACGCGCCACTCAGGCCATGCGAGCCATCGTTGATGGACTTCATCGCCGGTGAGTGGGTAATCCGGCACGACGTTGGTGTGATGCACCAGCAGCAGGTGAGAACCCGGCGTCTGGTGAGAGGCGAAGATCGCAATGGCGCGATCGAGGTCCTGGCGTTGCCAGTAATAGGCGACCTCCGAGACCACGATCAGATCAAAGAGGCCGTTCGGCTGCTCCTTTGGAACCTGCATGCGCGCGAAGCGCACACCTGGAAGAGAAGCGCAGCGACGGCGCGCAGCTCCGAGAGCGACCTCCGACACATCGACGCTCAGCAGCGTGTCGGCTCGGGCGGCAAGCTGCCTCGTCAGTACGCCGATCGAGCAGCCCACCTCAAGGGCGCTTGCGTAGCGCTTACGGGGCAGAGCGGCGAGGGTGTGCCTGTACTTATTTGCCTCATACTCACTTGTCTCAAAGCTCCACGGATCTAATGTGCGCTCATAGATGTGATCAAAGTAAGAAGGCGGCAATGATTCATCAGGCGTCGTTTCACGCCAGAATCCGTTGCCCGCGCCCTGCGCCCGCAGCGTGGATTTGCGCAGCGAAGCGCGTCCAACTGCGGCGAGCGTGTGGTCCGGCACCGGCTGGCGAAGATACATGGTTAGGTTGCGGATGATGCGCTCAAAGGGGCTCGGCTGCAGCAATCCATGAGCGCCAATGCCGGAGACGATACGGGGCATCATCGCATTGGCGATCCGCTCGATGGCGAGCCGCGTCATGTCCGCCGTCTCATGCATTCGTTCGATCTGCAGCTTGGAGGCAGTGATCGTCAGACACTCGGCTGCGACCGCTCCGGCACGCTCAATCCAGAGCACAGCCTCCTGCGCTCCAATGGCAATCTCACCCAGGCGGGCGATCTGATATGGGTCCTTGTTACGCGGATTTGGACCATTCGCAAACGACTCAAGCCATGACGCAAAGAGGCGATGCAGCCGCAGGAGCGCGCCGGCCTGGACGGCTGCAAAGCGAATCGCGCCGCCATAAAACAGAGGATCGCGGTGGAAGTCCCCCGGCGCGCCAATCAGGTCCTCCTCATGGATGACGGCGCCGCTAAAGTCCACGCCAAACGACTCCGATGCTGCCATCCCGAGCGGATGCCAGAAGCTGCGATCCACTGCAACGGCACGCGCAACCTCAGGCGTCTCCATGCGCGGAAGCGTCATTTGCCAGCCGCCTTCAACCTGGGCGGTCACGATGGGTCGCTGAACAAAGGCCGCACCGGACGCGAAGGTCTTGACTCCGCGAAAGATGAAGGTTCGGCGACCGTTTGTAGGACCAGGCTCAAGCCGTAGAATCTCGGGCTGTCCTGTGTTCCATACGCCGAACCAACGCCCATCTCGGCAGTTCTGCGCGGCTTGCGCGAGCTGAGCAGGAGTACCGTAGTCCGCGATCAGCATGATTGCGTTGACGTGACCTTCATACAGGCGGCCAAGCACAAGGTCTGCACCGCCGATGATGGAAAGCAGGCGCAGCAGAGGCATTTGTCCTTCCGGCGTGGTGCCCAGACCCAGCCCGCCATGGGCAACCGGCAGTGGTGCGCAAAGCAGCCCGAGCGCGGCAAGCCGAGTCAAGTCCTCTCTGGGCAAAGCAGTCTCCCCGCGATTTGGACGTCCAGCTATGTCATCTGCAAGACATATTACTGCAGCAAGAAGCTGCTCAAGATCGAGTTGCGACACCGAGACGGGCGACTCCAGCTTTCCATGTGCCCACACGCTCTTTGATTTGTCCGGAATGTGCGGGGGCAGGACGGGGCTCACCCGCTCAACGAGGTACTCGGACATTTGGACTCCTTATCGTTCTGGCGGTAGGATGCGAGTTGGAGCGTCGGAGTCTCTGCGCCTCCCTTGAGCCGCGTCTCCAAGTCTTCCGCGCACCCTTGCTCCTGACGCTCCTTGCTCGCAATGCCAGGGCTCGTCAGAGAGCGGGAAAGAGCGGGGTTTGCACCTGGATTTCAGCCGCAAGGTCTGTCCGCAAGCTGCGAGAGAGCCAGTCTTCAGACGCCTCGATCAGCCCCACACCGCAGTGCCGATCGTCATCCCAGCCGGGATAATCCATGATTGGATACAAGCAGATGCCCAGCACCGGCACACCCAGGCGGCGGGCCTGCCGCACCTCCGCCGCGATCATCCCAAGCCAGCCGACCGCCGCGGAGCTCTCCGCGCCCGTCTCGGTAATCAGGATGGGTCTTCGGTACCGCCTCCAGAGCTCCACAAGCTGGGCGTGCAGAGGGCGATGCAGGTCATGCCCCGGCGGCGTTCGTTCGCCTTCATGAACCCACTGATTGTTCCAGTAGTAGTTTACCCCGATCAGATCGAGCGACTCAGGCGAACCCCCAAGTTCAGGGTCGCGCACGCCGGTAAGCATGTCCCACGCCTCGAACTGGGAGGCGGTATGCCGCTCCGCGGCGGGGACGTCCTCCGGCCTGTCGCCATCGGCAGAGATGTGAATGATGGGCTCCGCCTGCAAAAAGCGTGCCTTCGGGTCCACCGTCCGCACGGCCCGCATGGCTCTTAGCGAAGCCAGCACAAGCTGCTGTTTTAGCTCCGGGCCACGCCCATTGCCAAACGGATGGAAGTGCTCCTCGTCGCCGCCGACCCACGCCCAGAACGAGATCTCGTTGATGGGGCAGTACACCTGTGGATGCGTCACGCCCGCCGCCTGATTCTCCCTGCAGATGAGCGCGGCAGCGGCAGCGGCAAACGCTGCAAAGCGCTCCGGAAACTCAGGGGAAAAAAGATCGATATGCTCCGGCACACCCCAGTGGCACAGATCCCACAGCACCTGCGTACCGGTCGCATAAGCGGCGCGCAGCATCGGCAGAAAGCTGGACCAGTCATACTCGCCCGCAGTGACCTCGATCAGGTGCCACCGCAGTCCGTCACGAACCGTACGAACTCCCGCTGCAGCAAGCAGCTCGTAGTCGCTGGCGCAGAGACGGTCGTGCTTGGTGCGAGCCACGACATCGATGCGGGTGCGATCACGGCGGCGGTGCGTTGCGCATTCAAAGCCGCCCATAAAGAACGATTGAAACAGGGGAGATTCATCAGTCACAGACACGAGGGTATCGCAAGGCCGCAGATTGGCCCAACCCGATCTGTGCTTGCCGTCTTCCCCCGTTCGTGGAGCCGGCTGGTACTCTATTCGATCGACTCGAGGGGTCGTCAGATCGAGGATGGTTGAGGATCAAGGGCCTGGAGCGACGGACCCTCACCGCTCCAGAACGAGGTTTAGCTGCATTAACTAACTTACACGGAGTGATTTACAGGGCTGTCTTCAGATGGAGGTACAGGCGCAGGAGCTCTTTTGAGGTGCTGCTTCCGGTTATGATGCACCTCAATCGGCGGCAGAGCCGGCTGGGATGCTACAGGCTCTTGTGGAGGCGTGCGAGCATTGGAGCTGGATGTATCCGGCCTGCGCCTGCTGGGTGCCCGCTGTAAGCTCCTGGTGTGCACTGATTTACGATTCACTACCTTTGACTTGCCCCTGCTTTTTGAGGCGGAGCGGGAGGAGTGTTTGGGGGGATGGGATGTTGTATGGCGCGGCTTTGCGGCAGAGGCGCATGGCGCGAACATGGCGGCAAGAAGAAGCAAGGTGGTGAAAGCATAAATGCGCATGGTGGTGGAAACAGGCGCAAAGAATGCAGAGCACCATTTACTCTAGAGATCGGGTCGGAATTGCGAAAGTGACGAGGTGGATTCTGGTTATGAGTTGGCTAATAGCGCGCAGAACGCTCCGGTTCAGTGTTGGTTCCGGTGTGACCGCTATCTTGTTCATAGCATTTGGATTGGGCGCGAGGGCGCAGAATGATGCGGCGAAGGCGGAGGACTTTACCGCGCATGTAAAGCCGATTCTGGACGCGAATTGTGCGCGGTGCCACGGAGGGATGAACCATCGTGGAGGGCTGAATCTGGACACGCGGGCGGGAATGCTCAAGGG
>CAXTRZ010000160.1:0-5918 GCA_964246715.1 uncultured Acidobacteriaceae bacterium
CCCTCCACTCCGCCCAATCCCCGGCGATATAATCCCTCCATGAGCCTGACCCTCGATCCCGCCACCGAGCAGCGCATCCAGCGAGAGACCGCCCTGCGGCACTTGGAGGAGCCCGCCCAACTCACCAATCGAGCCCTCGACTCCCTCATCCAGGAGAAGTCCCAAAGCTACGACCTGACCGAGGAAGAGAAGGCTGCCCTCAACCACCAGCTCGACAACGGTCTGGCTGAGATCGAGGCCGGCGGCGGCATCCCCGGCGATCAGGTCCGCGCGTCCCTGACCGCTCGCCTCGCCGCCAGCGTTTGAGAGGAGCGGCTACAAACTTTGGTCGGCAGCCTTGGACGACATGACCGGGATCGCGGCCATCACCCTTACGAGCATCTCGAAGAGATGCTACGCCCGGGCCGAGCGCGGCGAACTCTACACCAAGACCAAGCCCTCCAAATCCTCCGCAAACGAGCCGCAGCCCGCGCCGCTCACCCTGTGACCAACACCGCCGCTTGAGCGGCCTCCAGCCACCGCCGCTCTCCATCAATGATCTCGACAAAAGAGCCACCTGCCTCCCCAATCAACCCGAACCATTCCATACTCCTTGACACACATTTTCATTTCGGAACCCCAAGCTCTGCAAATCTGCATCCCAGCATCCTCAAAAACCTCGGCAAATCCGCATGTCAAGCCCTCATACGACCTAACCGCATCATTTCAAAGCAAATAGAGCTGTCCTAATCACCCCATCCACTCTGCTAGCATTAAGGAAGAGAGATAAGTCCGCGTCACTACGCAACCAGATTATGCCTCTCCCGGTTAGCTGAGCACGAACACCCTTGACGCTGCAGCTAAATCTTTTATTTGCAATATCTTGCTCACAACCCTAACAGAATGAATACTTTACAGAAGCTTTCCCGTAAGCTATCCATTTTGAATACTTTACACGAACTGCGGAGGGGGGGACCACATAGAAAGAGCCCAGGCACTTACGCCTAGGCTCTCTCTTCATCACGTCTGCAATTCCTTAAGCCTGAGGCTCCTCAGCCGCAGCCTTGGTCTGCGCAACCGTCCAATCCGCTGCGCCCACCTTGAACCGCGCAAACCGCCGCACCGAGATGTTCTCTCCCAGCTTAGCCACTTTAGAAGCAATCAGTTGCGAGATCGTCTGGCTGGACTCCTTGATAAAGGGCTGATCCAGCAGGCAAACCTCCTCGTAGAACTTGCTCATCTTGCCCTCGAGGATCTTCTCGATCACCGCAGCAGGCTTGCCCGTCGCAGCCGCCTGCGACCGGTACACATCCTTCTCCCGATCCAGATCCGCCTGCGTCACCTCCTCGCGCCCAACGAACCGGGGATCGGTAGCCGCAATATGCATCGCAACATCTCGCAGCAGCTCTTCGAAATCCTCCGTCCTCGCCACAAAATCCGACTCGCAGTTCAGCTCCAACAGCACGCCAATCTTGCCACCAGCGTGGATATAAGTCCCAACCGCACCTTCATTCGTCGTCCGCGAGGCCTTCTTCGCCGCCGATGCCATTCCGCGCTTGCGCAACACCACAAAGGCATCCTCCATATTCCCCTTGGCCTCCTGCAGCGCCTTCAGGCAATCACCCATCGGCGCGCCGGACTTCTCCCGCAGATCCTTCACCAACTTCGCATCGATCTTCACAGCAGTCTCTGTAGACATGATCCAATCCTCTTCTCAGTGCAGCTTACGCCGCGTAGGTTGTAGCTCTGTTTCTGCCAGACGCAGAAAGAGCGTGGGCTCGGTCGCCCGAGTTGTCCACGCTCTCTCCATCAGCGGGACAAAAAACTAAGCAGTCGCTTCAGCAGGAGCCTCTTCCGGCTCCGGCTCGGTAGCCGCGGCTGGCGCCTTCTTAATGCCGCCACCCAGCACTGCATTCAGGTCGATATTCTCAGCCTCCGCATCATCCTCAACAGAAGCCTCGGCGGTTCCAGTCGACTCCTGAATCGGAGCGTCGAGGATCTCCTCACCTTCTTCGCCGATGAAGTGCGCATCCACCGGCAGTTCGCGAACATCGGAAGCCTCCGTCGCAAACGCCCGCTCAGACACCATCTGCACCCCTTCGGCAGCGGAATCCGCCATCTTCATGGTGAACAGGCGGATCGCCCTTAGCGCGTCATCGTTGCCTGGAATCACATAGTCGACCACAGTCGGATCGCAGTTCGTATCCACAACCGCCACCACCGGAATCCCCAGCTTCCGCGCCTCCGCAACCGCAATCGCCTCGTTGTTTGAATCGATGACGAACAACGCATCCGGCAAACGCTTCATGCTCTTAATACCGGAGAGGTTCGTCGATAGATGCTTGCGCTCGCGCTCCAGCTTGATCACTTCCTTCTTGGTCAGCAGCTCGTAGCGCCCGTCCGTAGACATGTCGTCCAGCTCCTGTAGCCGCTTCACCGACTTCTGCACTGTCACCCAGTTCGTCAGCAGGCCGCCTAGCCAGCGCGAGTTGATGTACGGCATCCCCGCGCGATTCGCCTCTTCGGCCACCGCATCCTGCGCCTGGCGCTTGGTCCCGACGAACAGAATCAGTTTGCCCGTGGAAGTCAGATCCGTCACAAACTTTGACGCTTCCTTGAACATCTTCAGTGTCTTCTGAAGGTCGATGATGTAAATTCCGTTGCGCTCGCCAAAGATGTACTCCTTCATCTTAGGGTTCCAGCGCTTGGTCTGGTGACCGAAGTGGACACCGGCTTCAAGCAGTTCCTTCATCGTAATGTTTGCCATTGTGAGGCTCCTGTTTTAAGACCTGCGCTCCGCTCACTGGCATAACCCAGCGCAACGGCCCAAGTCTGGATTGATCCCTAGCGTTCGAGCATCGGGAGATTTGACTCCATGCCTCCGACGCAGATACTTCGGAGGGTGTTGCGAAACTAGTTGTCAGTCTTCGTTCTCAGTTGTCCGTTGGAGACTGACAATGAAGACTGGCAACTAGCCCTTTACCGCTTCGAGAATTGGAAGCGAGCGCGAGCGCCCTTCTGCCCGTATTTCTTCCGTTCCTTGCCGCGCGAGTCGCGCGTCACAAGCCCTTCGCTCTTTAGCGCCTTCCGCAGCTCCGGGTTGAACTCCATCAGAGCGCGCGCAATACCCAGCTTCACCGCATCCGCCTGGCCCATGACGCCGCCGCCGCGAACCGTGGTCAGCACATCGAAGGTCTCTTCAATGCCCGCAATGCCAAGCGAACGCTTGGCCGCGGCGCGCTGCTGCGCGGTTACAAAGTAAACGTCAACATCCTTCTTATTGACGACGAAGTTGCCGCTACCGGGCCGCAGGAACACGCGAGCGATCGAGCTCTTGCGGCGTCCCGTGCCGTAATACTGAATAAGGTCTGCCATATTGCTCCTCAAAATTCAAAGTCTGAAAGTACATCTAAGAACTGCCCGTCGAGAACCAGGATTAGCCTTCGAGCACTGGAATATGGTGCGTCGGCTGGCCGGGCTTCGGCATACCCGGAGTCTTGGCCGCGTTGGAGGCGTGGAACTCCAGCGGCTCCGGCTTCTGCGCCAGGTGCGGATGCTGTCCGCCCTTGTACACCTTTAGCTTTGTCGCCATCTGCCGGCCCAGCTTAGACTTCGGCAGCATCCCCTTGATCGCCTGCTCCACAATCGCCTCCGGACGCCGGGCGAGCAGCTTGATAAAACTCTCCTCGCGCAGTCCGCCGGGAAAGCCCGTGTAGCGGCGATACATCTTGCTGTCAGCCTTAAGGCCGGTCAGGACGATCTTCTCGGCATTGATCACGATCACGTGATCGCCCATGTCGATGTAAGGCGTGTAGAGGGGTTCAGCTTGCCGGCGAGCAGGCTGGCTGCCGTCGTGGCGAGCCGTCCAAGCGTCTTAGCGGAGGCGTCGATGACATACCACTTGCGCTGGATGTCTTTGCCGCTGGGGATCGTAGTCGAGTTCATGGCTTCGGGGTTACTCCTTGGTTCTGCTGTCTTCAGTGATGGCCAGCGTGCTGCATGAAGAGAGGCGGTACGTGGAACGGGCACAGGCGGCCAAATACGCCGTCCGCAAAGGACAAGCTAAGCTTCCTGGCGAGTGGTGGCGGAGGCCGAAGCCTCGCGTGACCGGAATCCCCGGGGACAGATACGGTGCAATCTGCGCTCAGGCTGGATTCACCCTTTACATCGGGTGCATCACCTGTTTTCAGGTCTGTCGGCCTGCGGCAGATCGAACATTCAGCCACTTTGAAACAAGCGAATGCACTCTGCTCCCGGTCCCATGCTCCAACTCAACTTACCAGCCTTCACCCCTTATTCCAGGCAAGCAACATGGCAAGCGTGCGGGCGCGAGACTGCGCGAGCTTCCAGACTACGTGACCTCTGCCTGCGAGTCAACCGGTCCTCCTGCGACCGTGCTCGCGCCGGACAATCGCCGATGACAAAGATTGCCGTTCGTAATACCCTTGCAACGTTGTCGAAGCGGCAAGCCGCCCCGATTCACTCATATCCTTTAGGAGACCTTTTCGATGCGCCTCTTCCGTCGCCTTTCCCTGCTTGCCCTCTTCATCGCAATGCCGATGGGCGCAGCCAACAGCCGCGCGCTCTCCGCCTTCCCGCTGCACGCTGCCTCCGCCCCAGCCCCCGCGGAGTTGCTGGACATTAATACCGCAACCAAGGACCAGTTGAAGGCACTCCCCGGCATCGGCGATGCGTACGCGGATCGCATCATCAAGGCCCGTCCTTACGCCGCGAAGACGCAGCTCACCCAGAAGGGCATCATCCCGGATGCGACCTACGCCAAGATCAAAGACATGATCATCGCCAAGCAGCCAAAAAATAGACTCTGACTGCTTGAGGGCGCAGGCTGCCAAGGCAAGCGCCGCCACCGTCCTCTGTGCTCCTCCATGCATCTCTATTCCTTTTATGCTCGTTCTCGTCTTCCTCTCTACTCGAGCGAACTCACCCCTTTTCGCGCTTCGCTTCGAGCCGAAAAACAGTTAGAGTGAAGCGTGGCTTGCGATGTCAAGGCCTGCGCCAGGAGAACATGACCGATCTGGACCACATCCCCGTCTTCGGTACGTCGACCGATTTGGAGTTGCAAGAGCCAGTCGCTGCAAATGTGCGGCGCGGCGGCAAGCAGGCGATCGCCCTCTGCGGAGTAGGCCTCCTAGCAGGCGCTCTCTCCGGCTGCGCCAGCGTTACCGGGTCACCGGTCGTCTCGCAGATCCGGATCATTGATGCCTCACCGGACACCCCTGGTATCGACGTCTACCAAGGCACGGGCGTGCTGGCGTATAACCTTGGACTTGGCACCATCACCTCTTATGTGCCAACCACGCAGGGTACTTTTAGCATCAACGTCGACATCGCCGGCACCAGGCAGCAGTTGGCCAGCGCGTATGGAACGTTTCTCGCCGGCGGCCAGTACACCGTCGTCGTCGGTAACTTCTCCACCTCGCTGCAGGAGACCATCCTCAAAGACCAGAGCCAGCCCGCTCCGGCAGGACAGGTCGACATTCGCTTCATCGATCAGTCCACGCGAGCGGGAGCGGTGGATGTCTATCTAATTCCCTCAGGATCGACGATTACCCAAGTCAAGCCGGCGATCTCCGGCGTCGTCTTCGGCACCAACACCGGATACCTCAATATTCCCAACGGCACCTATACCATCTCCGTCCTCCCCAGCGGCACGGTTCCAACCTCCGCTACCACCACCTACTACACCAGCGCTGCCACCTACTACCCCAGCGGCACCGCCCGGACCATCGTCCTGATCGACCAGCAGCTCATCACAACCCCTGGCATCCAGGTCGTCGTCGCTGATGACTATGACTCAGTCGGCACCCCCAACTAAGGCTCACCAGGCGCACTTTCCTGCTGGGTTTCAGCCCTCCGCCACCAATGTAGGCAAGGCATGGCTGACTTACGGTCGTGTGGGTAGTTACTTGAGATGAAGC
>CAXTRZ010000161.1:0-1171 GCA_964246715.1 uncultured Acidobacteriaceae bacterium
CATTACTCCGGCATCGAGTTCGGACCCGCCCTCCTCGCCCGCGGTATCACCTCCGCCCGCGACTGCGGTGGCGAGACCGAGTTCCTCACCTCTGTCCGCCGCGCCATCGACCCAGATCGTAGTCAGGAGCACCTCCTCGGCCCCCGTCTCTTCCTCGCCGGCCTCATCGACTCCGGTGGGCCCCTCGCCTTCGGAGCGGTTGACGTCGAGACCCCTGAAGAAGGCGTTGCCGCCGTTGACGCCTACGCCGACGCCCGCTTCGACCAGATCAAGGTCTACACCCAAATCCAGCCGGCCGTCCTCCGCGCCATCGCCGCCGAAGCCCACGCCCGCGGTCTCACTGTCACCGGCCACGTTCCCGCCGCCGTCACCACTCAGCAGGGCATCGCGGACGGCATGGACATGATCAACCATCTCCAGTTTGTGACACGAGCCCTCCGCGCTCCGCAAGACCCTGCGGTGAAGGGTGAACCCGCACCTCTTGACCTCCAGTCCCCGTCCTCTCGCGACCTCCTCGCCCTCCTCGCCCAGCGCCAGATCGTCGTCGACCCGACCATCGGCTGGGGAGAGATGGCTGGCCATCCAAAATCCCTTGACCCGGCCACCTTTGAGCCCGGTCTCAACGTTGCACCCTACACCCTCTCCGCCCGTTACGAGGCCATGCGCGTCCCCTCAGACGACGAACCTCGCTTCCGCCGCACCATGGAGACCAACCTCCAGGTCGTCTCCGCCCTCATCGCCGCCGGAGTGCCCATCATCCCGGGCAGTGACACCAACCTCATCGGCTTCGGTCTGGACCGTGAGCTTGAGCTCTACGTCCAGGCCGGCATGACCCCCATGCAGGCCATCCAGTCCGCCACCCTTATCTCCGCCCGTGCCCTCCACCGCGAAACCGACTCCGGCACCATCACCCCCGGCAAGCGCGCCGACCTCCTGCTCACGGAAGGCGCTCCCGACCTCAACATCTCCTACCTCCGCCGTCCCGTCATGGTGGCCACCGCCGGCCGCCTCTACGACACCCACAAACTAGCCCGCCTCGCCGGCTTCACGCAATAAAAAGTCCCTCTCACCCCTACGTCAACTTATTTTCTTAGAAGACTTTGCAGGACGTGAGACCTATAAACAGAGACTTTGGCGCACGTCAGACCCGGAGGTCCGGACTTAACCATAG
>CAXTRZ010000161.1:1181-5918 GCA_964246715.1 uncultured Acidobacteriaceae bacterium
GCCACCGCCGGCCGCCTCTACGACACCCACAAACTAGCCCGCCTCGCCGGCTTCGCGCAATAAAGTCCCTCCCACCCATACGTCAACTCTTTTCCTTTCAATACTTTGCAGCACGCGACCCTGATAAACAGAGACTTTAGCGTGCGTCAGACTCAGAGGTCCGGATCTAAGCCCAATTGTTAGAACACTTTGCATAAAGTTGGGGAGGGGAGGGGAGCGGTGCATTCACCTTCGCATCAGCTCCACAAACATCGTCGTAAATCTCGGCAGATCGAGATCCGTCTGCACATGCACCAGTTGCAACTCCAGCGGCGGCTTCGACGCCTCCGTCCAGGCTAGCGTATCCCCATAAGTCGCCCCCTTCGACAGGTCCACATCCAGGTACAGCCTCCGCTCCGCCGTGATGATCCCCGGCTCCAGCCAGGCCGCCGCCGCCAGCTCATCCCACAGGTAGTATCGCTCCTGTGAAAACTTTGCAATGTACTGCGCCGCGGGTGACTTCGATGTGCTGATCGCATCCAGCATCGCCTGCGTGAACATCGCCTTGATCGAGATATCCACCGTGGTCAGATCGATTCTCGGCCAATGCGCCCGCAGCACCTTGTGCGCAGCCTCCGGATCGAACCAGAAGTTGAACTCATGCCTTGGATCGGTCGTGAACTCCGGATCGTTCGTCACCGGGTTCAGGCTTCCGACCATCATCACAATCCCCTGCGTCAGCTCCGCGAAGTGTGGATCGATCGCGAGCGCCAGCGCCACGTTCGTCAGTGGCCCAGCCGCATAGATCGTCACCTCATGCGGATGCTCGTGCACCTGCCTCACCAGGAAGTGCGCCGCATCCTCGGCAAGCGGCTTGGTCGTGGGCTCACCCTCTTCCAGCTTCGGCACCACCTCCGCCTCATGCCACGCGGCCGAGCCCGTCCCCTTAGCCGCATCCCCCCAGGCGCCAAGCCAGGCAGTCGTCCCATACAGCCGCTGCCACGCCAGCGTCTCCGCCCGCTCCCGCACCAGCGGGTAGATCGCACCCGGCACCACAGGCACATCGGTCCGATGGATCCGCTCCAGCATGCGTAGCGTGTGCTGCACCTCCTCCGGCTCCCACGCATTCCCGCTCACCATCGTGATGCCCAGCACCCTCACCGCCGGAGACTGCAGCAGCACCATCATCGCCATCTGGTTAGACCCGCCCGGCCCTGATCCATCCTGGTCGATCACCACCATTCGCGAGGGAGCCACCCCCCACATCGCATCGCAAACCGCCCAGAAAAGGATCAGCAATCTCCACGTGCATCGCATATCTCGCGATCTTAACAGTACGACGCAATGCGGTACTCTCAAGAGATGAGTCACGCTGATCCAGTCGATCTCAAATCCCTTCCGCTGGATGAGATCCTGACCAGGCGCAGAAGCCTAAAGCGCAGGCTCGCAGCTCAGGAGCAGTTGCATCCCATTCGGATCGCAGTGCTCGGCGGAAGCACGACCCATGAGATTGTGGACCTGCTCGAACTGTGGCTTCTCGACAGCGGTTTCTTGCCGGTCTTCTATCAATCCGAGTACGGCCGCTTTGAGGTCGAAGCGCTCTACGACTCAGCCAAGCTGATCGAGTTCCGTCCAGACGTGGTCTACCTTCACACCTCGTATCTGAACCTGCAAGCCTTTCCCTCATGGCGCGCTACCGAAGTAGAGTTGGCCGAGTGCGTGCAGCGTGAAGTACACCGCTTCCATATGATCTGGTCTGCCCTCGCCGAGAAGCTCAGTTGTCAGATCATTCAGAATAACTCCGAACTTCCTCCGCATCAGCTTCTAGGAAATCTGGATGCAACCCAGACAGGCGGTCGAACCCGCTTCGTGATGCAACTCAACCTGGAGTTTGCTCGTGCCGCAACGGCAACTCCGGGGCTCGCCATCCAGGATGCCTGCAGCCTCTCCGCCCGCATAGGACTAAACCGTTGGTTCGACTGGCATCGCTACTTCAGCTACAAGGTTCTGACAACCGTAGAAGGCAGCATGGCACTCGCAACTTCACTCAGCGCCATGATCCGCGGCATCTACGGCAAAGCCCGCAAGGTCTTGGTACTTGACCTGGACAACACTCTCTGGGGCGGCGTGATCGGCGACGATGGCGTAGATGGAATCGCCATTGGCCGTGAAACGCCAGTCGCCGAGGCATACGCCGCGTTCCAACAGTATTGTCTGAGCTTGTGGGATCGTGGAGTGCTGCTGGCTGTTTGCTCCAAGAATGATGAGGAGATGGCGAAGAATGGGTTTAGGCATCCAGACTCGGTGCTACGGCTTGAGCACATCGCGAGCTTCCAGGCCAACTGGGAGGATAAGCCCGCGAACATCATTCGGATCGCGCAGGAATTGAACCTGGGCACGGACAGCTTCGTGTACGTTGACGACAATCCGGCGGAGCGGGCCATCGTTGCGGCGCAGGTGGACGGAATCGCAGTACCGAATGTCGGCGATGATGTGACCCAGTATGCGCGGACTATCGAAGCAGGACGATACTTTGAGCCGATGACGCTCTCAGAAGAAGATCTGGCGCGCGGTACGCTTTATCAAAAGAGTGCGCAACGCGCGGCATTTGAGATGAGATTTGCGGCTTATGGAGAGTACCTTGATTCGCTGGAGATGGTGGCGGAGATTGAGCCGTTCAGCCGGCTTTACCTGGAGCGTATAACGCAACTCATCAACAAAACCAATCAGTTCAACCTGACGACGCGGCGTTACACGCTTTCGGAGATGGAAGCTTTGCTTGAGGATCAGAACGCGATTGGCTTGTATGGACGGCTCAGGGACCGGTTCGGGGATCATGGGCTGATCTCAGTTGTGCTAGGCCGCAGGGATGGGAGTGCACTTGAGATCGAGCTATGGCTGATGAGCTGCCGGGTGCTAAAGCGAGAGATGGAGCTTGCCATGTTGGATGCGCTGGTGGAGCGAGCGCAGGCTGCGGGACTAACGCAGCTACGCGGACGGTATGTCCCAACGAAGAAGAATGGGATGGTCGCGGATCATTATCCAGGGCTTGGATTTCAGACGGAGAGCGAAGGAGTGTATTCGCTGGAACTGAAGGGATATACGCCACAAAATCAGCACATACGTCTGCTTCAGCCGGTACATCAAGCGTGAAGCTGCGACTGCATCATGTAGGGTATGCCGTTCAGGAGATTGAGGCGATGGCCCAGATGTATGTGCGCCGGTATGGATATGAGGCGGAGACGGAGGTCATCCACGATCCGCTGCAGACGGCGCTGGTGCAGTTCTTACGGCTTCCAGGAGACCAGACGTATCTGGAGTTTGTGGCGCCGGACGGGCCGGGGAGCAAGGTGGCAAATGCCGCCCAGCGAGGCGGGGGACTGAATCATCTCTGCTATGCGTGCGGCCCCATTGAGGAGACGATTGCGGAGCTTGAGGAGTCCGGGATGAGGCTCATCTCCGACCCGAAGCCGGGCCAAGCATTCGGAGGGCGAAGGGTCTGCTGGCTGATGGGAACGGACACGCTGCCGGTGGAGCTCGTCGAGCGGCGAGATGAGGACGATCTATGTGTGCCGGGCACTAAGGGCGGCGTTAAGAGACCTTGAGCTCTGAAGGATGGCGGCGTGCCCACCATGTGAGAATGGCTTTACGGGCGGGGCGCTCAAGGTACAGATGCAGCAGGACCGAGGCTGCAATGGTGAGGGTCAGGTTGAAGAGCGGGAAGAGGATGCCTTGGTCACGATGAATCCAGTGATCGATCTGCATGGTGAGAGCGTGAAGAAGGTAAAGGGCGTAGCTTGCTTCGCCAAGCAGAACAAGAAACGAACCGGAGAGCAGAGTCGTGATCCAGTTGCGCTGGCTTAGGCCGAGCAGCAGTAGGGCATAGATAGGGATCAACAGGCCGTTGTGCAGGGCGATGTATGGAAGACGATCCGCGAAGAGGAGGGCGAGCGCCAGGAGCGCCGCACCCAGGGCGGCCATCCAGGCTGAGGCTCTTTCCGTGGGTTTGAAGCGCAGGAAGAGCCAGCTCACGGAGACACCGGCGAGGAACTCCGGAAGAGCAAAGATGGGGATGCGGGTGGTGGCGAAGACGTGCAGGCTGCCGGGTAATGGCTTGTCCGATTCTACCCATGCTGCGGCTGGGTATAGCTTCAGCTCCAGCACAGGTAAGAGCATGGCGAGAGCATAAAAGACGGCAAGAAAGGCGATCGCTCCGGCGCGGGACTTGGGGCGCAGCCGCATCAGGAGCAATGGAAAGAGCAGGTAAAAGAAGGCTTCTACGGAGAGCGTCCATGCGCCGGAGTGGAAGAAGTTGACCATGCGCACGGACCACGCCTGTACGAGCAGGAGATCAGCAAGGTATGCGATGGCGTGAATGGGGTTCCGGAACTGACTACCGGAGATCAACGCCGCAAGCAGCATGATGAAGAGATAGACCGGATAGATGCGGGCGAAGCGAGCCACCCAGAACTTTCTAAAGTTGTCGCGGCCGGCTGCATAGGCATCTGCGTGAGCGTAGGTCAAGATGAAGCCGGAGAGAAAGAAGAAGAAGGAGACACCGGTGTAACCCACGCTCATGGCCGCGGCGAAGATGCCCCACAGCGCGAAGGGATGGACGAAGTGATACAGCGCGACGTGGAGTGCGGCAAAGAACCGGACGGAGGTCAGCGCTCTAAGGGGGGGGCGGCGAGGGAGGCCGGGCGTAAAGGCTGGGCTGCGCGGGTCGGCGATGGGTAGGGAGAGAAGGGTGTCTGGGGG
>CAXTRZ010000162.1:0-4615 GCA_964246715.1 uncultured Acidobacteriaceae bacterium
GAGCTGGGGGCCTAGGCATCTGGGAACCTCTGGAACAAAAGGCGACGGTCGCCGCCTCCCAAACAGCATACCTCGAATTGGGATACTTTTGGGATACTTTTGTTCGTCTACCCCTGCAATTCTCTGCAACGCATCGCAGCGGCTTGGATCAACAAATCGCCAATGATTACAAGGGTATTTGCAGCATCGCACTGCAGAGAGTAGCATCGGTTTGCAAGGGCAGAAACGCTCTCCTAACGCGAAGGTCGCAGGTTGGACTCCTGCCCGGGCCACCAATATAATCAATAAGTTAGCAGAATGCTCAATGCAAGAGATGCAGGCTTGGGGATACAAAGGGATACCGCCTTGGATGATGCTCACGAACCGCGACAGGTCGTATGGACGCACTGCCAAAAGTGTAAGCAAAACACTAAGCACGACGTGATCCACCAAGTGGCGTTGACGACGGACCCGGATGAGGATGGGTATCCGCCTTTTACGTACCTCGACTGCTACCAAATCGTGTCGTGCCGAGGTTGTGACCACCATAGCTTTCGAGTGGGGTGGAAGATCGATGATGAGGAAGAAGACTGGAGTTGGACGAACTTCCCAGAGAAGTCGACCGACAGAAAGCCAGCGTCTCACACGATGTTTGTACCGCGCACCGTCCGCGCTCTCTACCTTGAAACACTCAGCGCGAAGAATGCGAGGGCCGACATTCTCGCATCAGCAGGTCTCAGGGCAACTGTTGAGGCCATCTGTACTGATCGCGGGCTGGTGAAGGGCGACCTAAAAGCGAAAATTGATGCGCTGTTCCAGGAAGGAATACTGCCGAAGAACAATGCTGAGTATCTTCATCAGCTTCGCTTCCTAGGAAACGATGCGGTACACGATATGGTTGCAGCTCCGAAGGAAGAGTTCGACATCGCGCTGGAGATTCTCGAACACTTGTTGCAGTCCCTCTACGAGCTTCCCAGAAGAGCAAAAAATCTGGTGAACTACCGCGAGGGTCGCGGGGCGCAAGTTCAGTAGCAGGGCGGGTCGTTCGTCAGGGTTTCTAATGATTCGCAACACACTCGAACCCTTTGAAAGCAGTTGCGGTAAAGCTCGCTGCCTTTGAAGGAGTTGTGTATTGCTGCAATACTCTTCGTTGTACTTCTTCGTCCGCTGTTTGATCTGCTGTTTTGATCTGCTGTTTTGATAGTGTTTTCAATCTGCGTAATAAAACTTCGTCTTGATTCTCAAATACTGTTGACGCGGTAAGTTTCGTCGCATACGTTTGTATTCGTGCAACGGAGAAGTTTTACTGTTGCAAAAGATTGAGGCCCCCGTTGTAGCGGGAGCCTCAGGTTGAACTGCGGTTTGGTTCTTCCCACGGGTGGACCCGCTCCCTCGAAGCGGCTGACGGGTCCCCTCGCACTCTAAATCGCCCTAAGCGTGGTGGGCTACGCTTCGAGCCAGAACTAATCTCATAGCTGCCTCTTAGTCGCAACGTTAGTGCCCCTTATGGGGTGTGTCAAGTATAAAGCGACTACATAAGGTAGTACCTTACATGTCTCTCAGGTTTCGCCTCTTCTTCGCTATACTCGTTCCATGTTCGACCCTGACGCCCATCTGCCACGCATCAATAAGGGAATGGTTTATCTCGGTGCCTGCCTCATAGCGGGCATACGGCTGGCAAGGGAGAGGCAGGTCAATCATCGTGTCATCCCAACGTCTCACGCAATAGATGAGAGTGTGGACTTGGCTCACGAGATTTTCAATCGGGTGTTCAGGCGGGTGCCACGGCAGCTAGATAGGAAATGAACAGGAGAGCCTAATGAAGATTCATGTTACGAAGATGGCGACTCGCGACGAACGCCAAATGATGCTTGTCACGGTGTTCGCTACGCAGAAACGTGACAACGTGAACGATAACGCTGAGTTCAGTCTGTTCGTTCCTGCACACGCTAGTGTCGCGGAGGTTAGGCTGGCTGCCATCCAACAGATGCGATTGTTTGCTCAGGAACTGCTCGACGAGCGGGCCGCGGAATCTGAGGGCAGTATCTTTTCTCTCTAGTGCAATATGAAGCTGGTGCAGGAGGCCTGTCGCCACGCCAGCATCACCATGACGCCGCGGTACGCCCACGTCAACAACAAGCAGTTGCAGGATGCGATGTCGGCTCTGAACCGGGTCAGGTAAGACTATTGACCCCGGTAAGCGTTCCCGTAAGCAACCAGACTCGTAAGTTTCTTGGGCGTCTCATTTCCGATAGACCCAAGCAAAGAGGTTTTCGGAAAATTCAATTGTGTACTACCGTAAATCAAGTTCGTCAGCAAACCTTTCGAACTTATTGACGGTGGTGCGATGTAGGGACGCGAGCCTGTTAGGAGCGTTTCAACGGGCTTCAGACCCCAAACTGTGGTATCACCGGTCGGCGCTGCGGCAAGGCTGAATTCCCTATTCAACCGACAGGTGATCTTTCCGTGAGCTTCTGTCAGCGCCTTTAGACTGACGCCTTCACCGAAGTAGCTACCCCTTGGCAGTGTCCGCTCTACACCGTTTACGCTACAAGTGTGAGACATTCCGACTGCAGCCATCTCTTGACGGACGATTGCGTGGTCAGAATCGGGGATGTGTTCGTTTGGGCGAGTCTCGTGCAATTCAATAAGAGCAAAAGCCATTTGACTTCCTCCGTTGATGCTGAATAAACGTTATGGTAACCAACGGGGAGTGTCAAGCATATAAACACCTCCAGTTGTACAGATTCTTGCAATGGATACCATAGCGTCCGCTTTCCTTCAGTTAGACATGAATCCCGAACAGCGTGTGGCTGGGTTCCGAGTTCAGCCTTCAAGACGAAATGTCCTCTTATCGAAGTTGTGTCCAGTCTTTTCGGAAAAGACCGTTGCCGCAACGGAAAGCCCCCTAGTGCGGGGTATCCTCTTGGGTGTCATTCGGTATCCATGCACTCGCCCTGGGCACCGGGTAGTGCGGGAACCTTAATCTGGAACTTCAACCGGTCGGAGAGCTCACCGGATGCGGCGATTGCCTCTGGAAGATCGCGGAAGAGAGCGCACATCTGCTCCGTCGAACGCAGGTGTTCACGTCCGGTTCGTCAAAGAAAGCCTGACCTTCACCGGCGAAGATTCCCCGATGGTGAATCTGTTGCTGGGTGTGATGGGTGCCTTCGCACAGTTTGAGCGTGAACTGATCCGTGAGCGGCAGCGAGAGGGAATCGAGCTGGCAAAGAAGGCAGGCGCGTACCGGGGCCGCAAGCATTCATTGACGACGGATCGGGCTGCGGAGCTGCGGCTGCGGCTTGGCACAGGCGAAACAAGTCATCCCTGGCAAGAGAGTTCGGCGTGGATCGCACAACGGTCTATCGTTACGTCGAGAGCACGAGCGAAGGTCGAGCATGATTCATCCTGATCTGGCTGCACTGAAGCATTAGGACAGGGAAAGAGTACGCGGCGGGCGACCGCGCCCGATTCTCGGAGATCCCGGACTCCGATGCCGCACATCATTGCTGGCGTTGCGGATGGGAAGATGCTGACACGGAGGCTATTGAATCGGCCCGCCATAAACAGGCCGTAGCGGAGGGCATGGAAGACCATTTTGAAGACACTTGGGGCAATCTCTTCGATTCAGGGGAAGAGGCGAGAGCCAACGGTATTCCTTTTGATGAAGACCGGACGGAGCCTTGGAAAGAGGGTTGGGTCGCGGTCGATATCAATCTCGGAATGCTTGCGGAGCGAGAGCAGGGATGAAAAAGGGAACTCAACGGGCCATGCATTGCCGGTGTGGACACCCGAAGATTCTGGCAGTTGGGCTTTGTGCAACCTGCTACACGCTCAAATGCCAAAATAAGGAATATTTGGAGGGCTGCGTGAGGCTGTGCTGAAGCGTGATAGCCACCGCTGCTGCGTGTGTGGCAAACCTGGAGGCCGGAAACGAAGCCTTGCTGTTCATCATCGTGTTGCCGGCAAGTCAGAGCTAGATCTGATGATTATGCTATGCCTAGCGCATCACGCGATGGTGACCCGTACCCTGGTCCTGCTCGAAGAATGGCCGGAGCTGTTGCGCGTGCTCTGACGTGAACAGCATCCGCGCGCTCACGAGCAAACTGCGCTCGATTTCTCCGTACTCGGTCCTCCTGCACGATAAACGAAGTTCTTGGAGATTGGAGCTCAGGCGGATGGATATGCGTTTATCAGTATAAAAGGGTAAACTAGTGTTCCTGGCTACAGATGCTTTCCTCGTTAGTTATCGCAGTCATTCGCGAGCAATGTCCACATGGTTCTGGAAGCGAACGCTGCATGCTTTTGAATTGTGTCTGAACTCACGCTCGACAGGCCGTGCAAGGCTTCCTCGAAGATATTGGCGCGAAGCAGTCCCTCATAGGTAGCGGCATCCTGGACCGCATCTCGCCTGGTCCACTTTCTTTCTCGAAAGATGCTTTTCAAATAGGCGATCAGAATGCCTGTCCTACCCCGTGCGATGGTCTGCTGGTACTGCCGTCCGAGCTCCGGAAAGCGGGCTGCGTCGCGTGTGACCGCACGATAAAGCGCCAGCTCATCCTCTGAAAGTAAATGCCGAAGATACTCCTTGCCCGCTTCGAAAAGTCCCTGCTGTGTTGCTTTCAAGAACCATCCG
>CAXTRZ010000162.1:4625-5905 GCA_964246715.1 uncultured Acidobacteriaceae bacterium
AGGGCGTCCTCCGATGGGATGTCACCTGCAAAGAGATTGTCGGTACAGGCTCCAACCATGACCTTACTAAAAAGTTCATCCTTGTTCGAAAAATGGCCGTAAATCGTCTTTACGGAGACGCCGGCGGATTTTGCGATGGCATCCATGGATGCGCCGGCAAAACCGTCGCGAAGAAAATTCTCGCGCGCCCCAAGAACAATGGCACGGTCCTTTTCAGCGATCAGCTCTGCCTTGGCCGTGCGTTGAAGCCTGGGTTTCATTAAGCTTTTCGCCACCCCTCAAGCATAGACAATTCTCCCTGAAGCGACAACGTACGTTTTATCATCTATGATTAAGAGAGGGAAACGCTCGTTGTACCAGATGCCGACGCGATCCCTACAGCTGAGGAGACGAGATGAAGATCGGGATTATAGGAGCAGGCAACATCGGATCGATTCTCGCGCGGCACTTCCGGCAGCTAGGCCATACAGTGTTGATCGCAAACTCGCGTGGACCCGAGACACTCTCTCAAATCGCCCGAGATACAGGTGCCGTTCCCGTTCCTGCTACGGAGGCAGCAAGGGGCGTCGATCTGCTTGTGCTCACCATACCCTTTAAGGGTGTGCCATCGTTGCCCAACAATTTGCTCGCCCATTTGCCGATCACCACGCCGATCATCGACACGGGAAACTATTATCCGCCGCGGGACGGCCGAATCCGTGAGATCGACGAAGGACTAGTGGAGTCCGAGTGGACCTCCCGCAACCTGGGACACTCAGTGATCAAGACATTCAACAACATCACCGCGGACAGTCTGCGGCGCAAAGGTCTTCCCAAGGGCGCGAAGAACCGGATTGCGCTCCCGGTAGCGGGAGATGACGCTCCATCGAAGCGACTGGTCATGGACCTCGTGGAGGCACTCGGCTTTGATGCGTTCGATGCGGGCTCTCTGTCAGAGTCCTGGCGCTACCAGCCGGGAACTCCGGCCTACTGCCCCGATCCGACAATCGAGCAATTGTCGTCGCTTCTGCAACGTGCCGACCGCGAAAAGGCACCGAAGAATCGGGACAGTTCCGCGAAGATGCTGGGCAATGTCGTTCTTGACTTTCCGCAACCGGAGTTGGTCCGTGTTATCCGGCTGTCTGCAGGCGTGGACACACTCAGACCGAGAAGTTGGATGGCACTCGTTCGCCTGCTCTTCGCAGTCATGGGTGCCCGACTTACAGGTAGGTAATAAAAATCTTAAAGCTGATTAGCTATTGATGTAGAGGGTGGAGTGGCAGTCTGAACCATGCGGTTGC
>CAXTRZ010000163.1:0-2814 GCA_964246715.1 uncultured Acidobacteriaceae bacterium
TACCTGTCGGGCGCGCCGCGCATCAATCGATCGAGCATCAGCCAGAAGACGGGCCTTCAGGTTACTTCGGTGAAGATCGAGGTCTATCCGACCGCGCCGGACATGATCGGCGGTCTGACCTGGCTGTCGGCACTGCGGCGCGGTTACTTCGACGGCGGGTCAGTCACCATCGCGCGCGCGTTCGCACCGTCATGGGGTCAGCCGATCACCGGAACGATCCTGATGATGTCGGGCCGGATCGCCGACGCATCGTTCGGCAGGTCGAAGGCTGAGATCGAGGTCAACAGCTGGACCGAAGTTCTCTCCAACCAGATGCCGCGCACCTACTACCAGAGTCCCTGCAACAACACGCTGGGCGATGCGCGGTGCGGGTTCAACCTCGCTTTGGCTGAGGTGACGGGCCAGATAACCTACGTCGTCAATAACCAGGTCTTCCTGGCAAGTGTGGACGTGCCGTTCAACTGGCTGGCCTATGGACGCCTGATCATGACATCCGGTACCTGTGACACCGAGCGCCGGCCCATAGCCTCGAACTCTGGACCGACAGCGGACGGAACGCAGATCGTTTTGCAAATTCCGCTGAGCGCCACGCCGTCCGTAGGCGACACATTCACGGCTTATGCCGGGTGCGACAAGACGCAGAATACGTGCCAGTTCAAGTTTGGAAACCTGGCACGCTTCACTGGATTTCCCTATATCCCTGCGCCGGAAATCGCTGTGTGAGCCGTGAAGCTGTCGTAGCCGAAGCCCTGACCTGGTTGCGCACGCCCTACCACCATCAGGGCGCGTTGAAAGGCATTGGCGTCGACTGCGCGCATTTCCCGCTTGCCGTATATGGCGCCTGCGGCCTAGTCGCGCCCTTCGACCCAGGTGATTATCCGCCGGACTGGCACCTGCATAGGTCCGAAGAACGGTACCTCGCGCACGTCCAACGCCTCGCCCACGAGATCGACCCGGCCGATATCAAGCCAGGTGACTTCGCACTGTTCCGAGTGGGTCGGTGCTTCGCGCACGGAGCGATCGTCATAGCTTGGCCTCGCATAGTGCACGCGGTGGTGAACCGTTGGGTGACGCTCGACGAGGCGACCAGTGGCATGACGGCGGGAAGGCCGGTCAAAGCATTCACGTTATGGAGTTGAGCATGGATCGGCCTGACCTGAGGAAACCTGTTGAAGATGGCGATCGGATCGTTGGATGGACTGCCAACAAACTGGTCGATGTTCTGCTATGGATCGCGGTGCCGTGCTGGATTGGCCTCATCGCCTTCGTCCTGTTCTTCACCGCCTGATACGTGTCGCTGTTCGGATCGGCGGCAAGCTCTGCCGCGACATCGACTACGGTCGCATTGGGCATCGACGTCCAGACTTCCCTGGCCGGAACACCTATTCAGATCGTCTACGGCTCGAACCGGATTTCGGGAAACCTGATCTGGTACGGGAACTTCCAGGCGACGCAATCGTCAAGCGGGGCGGGCAAGGGTGGACAGGCCTCGCAAACCGGCACCTACACGTACTCGGCCGCATTCCTGATCGGGCTTTGCCAAGGCCCTATCAACGGTGTGAACCGAGTTTGGGCGTCGAAGTCGACAGCCGAGAACCTCGGCCAGGTAGACCTCGGGCTTGTCTTCGGCCAGATCGGTCAGCCGCCGCTCGGCTTTCTCGAAACACTCGCCCCGGAACAGGCACTGGGATACTCGGGCCTTGCCTATGTGGCGTCGCCCGAATACGGCCTTGGTTCATCGGCCGAGCTGCCGAACTTCAACTTCGAGCTTCTGGGCATTCTGGCCGGCAGCGGTGGCGGCGAAGGTGACGCCAGCCCTGGACTAGTCATCGCGGACTTTCTGACGAACCCCGTCTACGGCGCGGGCCTCAGCCCGGACAATCTGGGTGACCTGACCGTGTTCACGCAATATTGCGAGGCACAGGGTCTCTGGATCTCGCCGGTGTTCACGCAGAGCCAGGATGCGGCCAGCCTGCTCGACGACATTGTGACGCAGTGCAATTCGGCATTCGTCTGGTCGGGCGGCACATTGAACGTCGTGTCCTATGGCGACCAGGCGCTTAACGCCGCCGGTGCGGCCTACAATCCGCCCTCGGCACCCCTGTTCTCGCTGACCGATGACGACTTTCTGACGGCAGACAACGAAGACCCGGTCACGATCGACCGCGCGCGCCCTGCCGATCAGGAAAATGCCCTCAGTCTCGAATACCTGAATCGGCTCAACGCATATAACCCGGACCTCGTTCAGGCCCGCGACGAATCCAGCATTGCGCTGTTCGGCCTACAACAGAGCAGCAGCCCGGCCAGCGCGCATTATTTCTGCGATGGAAACGCTGCGCAGGTCAGTTGTTCTCTGCAACTCGCGCGCAAGGCAGTTCGGAACCAGTACACATTCAAACTTGGCTGGCGCTATGCCATGCTCGATCCGATGGATATCGTCGCGATCACCGACGAATATCTGGGTATCACCGAGCAGTGGGTCCGCATCCTCTCGATCGACGAGTCGGAATGGGATGGCCAGGATGGCGGGGCGCTCACCGTCAAGGCCGAGGAATATCTTGCAGGCACCGGCGCCACGGCGCTTTACAACTTCCAGCAGGGCAGTGGGTTTCAGCCGAACTATAACGCGCCGGCGCCCAACGCTTACGCGCCCGCCTTCGTCGAGCCGACATTCGAGCTGACGGGCGGCGATCCTGAACTGTGGATGGCATTGGCGGGTCCGTCAGGCTCATGGGGTGGCGCTGAGGTATTTGTTAGGTTGTATTGGGAGATCTACACACAGCTTACGACCGTCGAGCAAAGCTCGCGCTATGG
>CAXTRZ010000163.1:2824-5898 GCA_964246715.1 uncultured Acidobacteriaceae bacterium
CTATGGCGTGACCACGAGCGCACTCGACGCATCGATCGAGGGCTACATGCCGGGCGACAGCCTGAACGTCGACCTGTCAGCCAGCGGCGGCCAGCTCGCAGCATCGCCCGGTACGACCGCCGCGCAGGCCAACGCCTCGCTTTGTGCCGTGGGCAACGAGTTCATTGCTTATGCCAGTTCGACGCTGTCGGCGCGTAACGCCTACACGCTGTCGGGGTTGAACCGCGGGCAGTACGACACCGTGCCGGCCGCGCTTGCGGCAGGCGCGCAGTTCGTTCGCTGCGACGACACGTTGAGCAGGCTCTCGCTTCAGCCCAGTTTGATCGGAAGCACGATCTTCGTGAAGGTTCTGAGCAGGAACGCATACGGCTCTGGGCGGCAGACGCTCGATGCCGTCGAGGCCTACACCTACACCTGGCAAGGTTTGGCCTATACCGAGCCGCTGCCTGCCTTGGAGAACCTGACGACAGTCTATGTCGGAAGCATCCAGACGCTGAGCTGGGATGGGGTCGCCGATACCCGTCAGCCCGGCTACGAGGTTCGCCTCGGCACAAGCTGGGGCCTTGGCGTTCCGGTGGGGACTACGAGCGAGACCAGCTTTGCCGTCAGCGGCAACGGCACTTACTGGGTCGCAGCCAAATACACGGCACCAACGGGTGTCGTGGTTTACGGCGCAGCCGCATCGGTGATCATCGAAGGCGGGATCATCATCCGCAACCTGCTGGCCTCGTTCGACGAAGCTGCTACAGGCTGGGGCGGCACGACCTACGGCACGGCCATCGTGAGCGGCAACCTGCAGCTGGCGGGATCGGGCAACATTCTGGCCACAGCCAATCTGCTTGGCGAAACCGACATCCTCGACTTTGGCGGACTCGGAAACAGCGGCAGCTACACGGTCGCTAGTAGCCACATCATCAACGCGCAGCGCGTTCTCGATGCCGCGATCACGATGACATGGTCGGCTCAGGCCGTCTCGATCTACGACAACTTCCTCACCGTCGGGAATTTGCTGTCAGTCGGCGACATCCTCGGGACCGACAATGGTCCGACAGTCGCGGTCACACCGCAGATTCAGGTCGCGCAGGCAACCGGCGCTTATGGGCCGTGGGCGAACTTCGCACCCGGTCAGTACCTGGGTCAGTATTTCAATTTCAGGCTGCTGCTTGAGACCAACGATCCGACCGTCAACTGTGTCGTCAGCGATTTCGCGGTCCTGACCGATGTTCCCGACCGCGTCGATACAGGCACAAACATCGCCGTGCCCTCGAGCGGGCTGACGGTCACCTATACCGCCCCGTTCAACACGACGCCGAACGTGCAGGTCACTATTCTTTCTGGCAGCGCCGGCGACGATGCGATCGTTTCGAAAACGACAGGTGGCTTCACCGTCGAGGTCATGAATGCCGGGTCGGGCGTAGCGCGCACGATTGATTGGGCCGCGCAAGGCTTTTAAGAGGAAAGAGAATGTCACAGAACTCGCTTGTGCTTCCAATCAGCGGCACGCTGTCCGGCCTTGCCGCCGTGGAGGCGATCAACGCCGCGCTGGATACGCTGAACACGTTGAACGGAGGCGCGTCGGCACCGGCAAGCCCCGAAGCAGGGCAGCTTTGGCACGACACCACGAACAACATCCTGAAGCTGCGCAGCCTAGACAACACAGCATGGATCGCACTGGTTACGCTGGACGAAACGAATCACGTTTCCAACGCTGTTGTGAAGACGCAGCCGAACCTTTTCGGCCTGACTCTGTCGAACGACACGACGTCTCCAACTTCGGTCCTAGACATTGCGGCTGGTGGTGCGGCCGATATCAGCGCGACAGCCTATATGCGGCTAGTCTCCGCGATGAAAAAGAATGTCACCGCTGGCTGGACCGCAGGCACGACCAACGGCGCGCTCGATACCGGCAGCTGGGCGTCGTCTACCTTCTATTACGTCCATCTGATTTATGACGCGGCCAGTGCTGCGGTCGATGTGCTGACCTCGCTTTCATACAGCAATCCGGTACTGCCTGGTGGCTACACCAACTTTGCACCTATCGGCGCGATCCTCAGCGACGCTTCAGGGCATGTGACTGTCTTTACTCAAGACGGCGACGATTTTCTGTTCACCAACTCCATCACAAGCCTGAATGCGGTTGCGGCTCAGGCCGCATCGCAACTGATCACTCTCGCAGTGCCTACGGGCACGAAGGTACGCGCTCGATATCGCGCCACCCTCGCTGCCAATGACAGCAGCGGCACCGCGGAGCTGTCGATCCTTTTCACGTCACCAGATGAAAGCGACCAGACGCCCAGCACATATGATGGGCCAGCGTCGCTGTCACTCGGTGCTTACAACGGCGTGGTAGTGGCCGCGTCGGGGGAATTTGAGACGCGGACCAACATCAGCGGCCAGATTCGGTTGCGCGCCAACGCCAACTACACCGGCAGCCAGATATCTGTGCAGACTTGCGGCTTCAAATTGAAGCGCGGCCTGCAATGACGGCCAGCGAGCTTCAGGGCTGGATTACGCTCGCCGTAACGCTGCTGCTATTGGTCCGCACATTCGTTGGTGACGGCAAGAAAAGCGTAGATACGGTCAAGAGCGAGCTCCGTGGCGAGATCAACGCGAACAAGGCTGAGATAGCGAACCTTCGTGCGATCGTGTCGGACTTCCAGCTCAAGGTTGCTCAGGAGTATGCGCGTAACGATCAGCTCGGACCTCGTCTCGACCGGATAGAGAACATGCTGACCGAGGTTTTGACGGGCCGCCGCCATGAGCGATAGGAAGGTTTACATCCTGATCGCGGACGACAGCCCGATCATGCGCGAATACTTCTCTGTGGCCTTCGAGGAGTTTCCCTTCGACATCGCTTCTGACGGTGAAGATCTTCTATTCAAGGCTTTTTCCAAGCCGTATCGGTTGATTCTGGTCGATCTCACCATGCCGATCATCTCAGGGTCTGACGCTGTACGGCGGATTCGCCAGGAGCCAGGCCCCAACAAGTCCAGCCCGATCTACGCGATGACCGGCGACCTCCACGAGACGCTTCAGGAAAGCGCGAAACTAGCTGGTTTTGACATGCTTTTAAC
>CAXTRZ010000164.1:0-5863 GCA_964246715.1 uncultured Acidobacteriaceae bacterium
TGCTTGCTGCTCTTTGTCTGTTTCGCCATCCGTCCCATGGGTCTTTCGCATCGCAGCCGTATCTTCGGCGTCAGCCTCGGCTTGGGCCTTCTTGCTACGTCGGAGCTCATTGGCTCCGCGTGGATCGCACACTCGCCAAGGATCGCATCCACCTTCAACACCCTCAACAGCATCGTCTTCTGCTGCGTGCTGATGATCTGGATTGCTTACTTCGCGGTTCCGGAGCCTAAGCGTCGCATGATCGTCCTGCCCACCACCTCGCCCTTTCTGCGCTGGAATCAGATCTCGCTTGCGCTTGGGGATGAGCCCGGCTTTGTGGCGGTCGGAGGAGTTCACCCGGAGATCTTCGCCCCCGCTGAGGTCGAGATCATGCGTCGCGCCTCGCTAAAGATGAACACCGTCTCCACCTACTCCTAACGCGAACTTCCTCCCCAAGCAGAAAGCCGCCCAATTAGGCGGCTTCTTAGCTTGCGGCAGCTTCGATGAAGTACATCGCTTCATGCTTACTTTCAAATTTTCATCCCAAGAAATGCGGGTGAAGCAAGCCTTAGAGCTTACTCACCAGCGCCTGCAAACGACCACTGCCGCACCGGCCCTACATCCACATGCACGAACTGCGAAACCGGATAATACCCAACCCCGCCCGCATGAAGCGAAAGTGCAATATTCCGCAGCGTCTTGGTCTGCACGCCGGGAACACGGATATCGATCGCCTTGGCGAGCATATGCTGGCTGTGTTGCGCCACGCCGGTCACTGCAGAGCGTGTGCGCAGAAAGTTGTTGCTCCACGGCGTCCTGTAGCCGCAGACGATGTCAATGGTGCCGTTCGGGCGTCCCAGCCGGGTCATGACGTCGTGCAGCACGTCGAACTCTTTCGGATCGTACTGGCTGACGTCGTTCGTGCGATGGTCGCGCAGAAAGTGATTCAGCTTATCGATCGCATCGGGCACATAACTATTTCCCACCCGATACACAACGTCCAGGGTCTCGCCCGTATGCAGATGATGCAGGTGAAGAGAGTAGCGCGGGGAGGACGCAAGACTAGCTACAGAAACGGTATTTCCAGCCTCAGGTGCGTTGCTCGCTCGCGATGAGCCGGTAACTCCAGTCAAAAGGGCGGCGGCGGTCGTCATCGCCGCAATCTGCTTCCTGCCTGCAATCTGCATCCATACTCCCCAGGGTCTGATTCTGCTGCTTCAAATCGGAACGGTGAATCGCGTTCGCCATTGTTCATTCGATAGGCCAATTCTATCCCAGACTCCACCTCAACACCGGCAGATTCTTTGTAATCTCTATGTCACAGGCAACCAAAGTAACGGTCTGCCACAATAGACTCCATGAACCTTGATCCCACAGCTCTCCGCGTTCTCGGCGCCCTGATGGAAAAAGAGATGACCACGCCGGAGAGTTATCCGCTCTCGCTCAACGGCCTCATTGCGGCGGCGAACCAGAAGACCAGCCGCGATCCGGTCATGGATCTCTCCGAAGATGAGGTCCGATCGGCCCTGGACGTCCTGCAGACGCATGATCTCATCTCTGTTGCGCGCGACGCCCGCGTGCTCAAATACGAGCACCGCATTCGCACCGTACTGAATCTGCGCCGGGATGAGACGGCGGTTCTCTGTCTGTTGCTTCTGCGCGGCCCCCAGACCGCAGGCGAGCTCCGCACCCGCTCCGACCGCATCTTCTCCTTTGAAGATCTCGCCTCGGTCCAGGCGACGTTGGATCGGCTGGCTGCGCGAGAGACGCCGCTGATACGGACCTTGCCCCGTGTTCCCGGTTCGCGCGAGACCCGGTCCATCCACCTGCTCGGAGACCCGGCAGCAGCTCCTGCGCATCCAGAGACTCCTGCTTCGCGGTCGGCCCAAGAGGAAGATTGGACGGAGCTTCGCAAGGCATTGGCAGCGCTTGAGGCCCGCGTGAGCGCACTCGAGGCTCATCATAATGCGGACAAATAGGTGCTATCGGACAACCGAGATCATGCGTTTGATGGCTGGCTTCATCCGCCGCGCCAGGTTGAAGTCGCGAAGACGCTCTCCGCCCTCCAGCCGTTTAAGCAACAACTCCTGCTCCACCGCCTCGGCCCACGGACGCAGTGCATCCACCAGCGGCTCGCGCAGTGAACTGCCGAACCGATTGCTCGCTGCAATCGCAACGTCGCGGAAGCGCTTGCGGCTAGCCGCGGCGATCCACGTTGGCTCTCCAAGGCCAGCCCACGCTGTCGCCTTCGGGAAGATCTCGCGGTAGATCAGGTACATCTCTTGAATCTCTGACGCCTTGCGCTGGGCGTCATCTTCGCTTCCGTGCTGCTGCGTCCGATGCTCGGCGATGACCGCCCGAGACCGTACTGTGTCGCCCAGCGCGCCGGCCAGCAGCCACATCGCCCAGTCTCCCAAAAAGGGTGTCGCCTCCGGAAAGTAGCCCGTCTTCTCCCAGATATCGCGGCGGATCGCGGCCGCGAAGAATGAGCCCTTGGGCCCGAAGCGCTGTTCGTAGAGCGCATCCGCCGGCTTGACCACGGCGCGCACGCTGTGGAGGGTATAGGTCTCTCCGGGTCTGCCGTTATCCCGGAGCCGGCCCCATCCCGCCCGCAGGATCACCGCACTGGCCGACGCGTTGACCGTCTGTTCCACCTCACGGGCAAAGTTAGGCCGGGCGCAACCCTCGGAGGTAAGCAGTGAAATCCAGCTTCCGGTCAGGTGCGGCGCAAGGCAGTTCCACTGCTGCACGGCTGTCAGCCCAGCCGGAACCGGGATGATGAGTAGCCGGTCGGCAAAGCGCTTCAGGAGTTCGTTGCACTCCAGGGAACTCCGGTCGTCTGCCACAACGATCTGATCGAACGGCCGCTCCTGCACCATGACGCTTTCAAGCGTCTGCCTCATTCCGGCAGCGTCACTGCAGGCGGCAACACCGACGGAAAGGCGGAGGGATGACATCTTTTATCCTCAAAGGGTTTCTCGATAGTGCCTGAACGCGAGTGAATCCGTGAACAGAATCAGATCCGCTCCCGTGAGCGGGATCATCTTTTCTTCCCAGGATCGAGTTCGCGACGCCGGGTCGTGACGCAATCCGTTCTATCAAGGAATATGAGCCTTAGACGCAGCCAGTGCGGGAGGAGATGCAGGACAGGCCGGGTTAGTCTTGCTCCGCGTCCGCTTCGCGCAGAGTGCGGTCGATACGGATCTTCTCCTGCAGCAGGGTGCCCACCATCGCCTGGTCGCCGCGGCGCTCGGCTTCACCAATGGCGGCGCGGATCTCCCTCTGGCGGCGATCCAGGTGCCGCCGGTGGAGGGTGCGAAAGGCGTTCTCCACCTGCTGGGCAAGCGGCTGTGCCGCTGGGTCGGAGGCGGACGCGAGGACCTCCGCAAGTAAGGCGCGGCTGGAGTCGTCCGGGGCTGCATCGAGTGGGTTATCCGGCGCGGGAAGGTGAGCGAGAGCCTCAAAGAGGGGGGCAGCGGGTGAGCCGTCGTACCACTCCGGCTGCTCGGCGAGACCCTTGGCGGCGCGCTGCCGGGCTTCGTCGGACTCCGGCAGGACGAGGGCTCGAAGAAGCACACGCTCCACCTCGCTGGCGGGCTCCGCGCGGCGGGAGCGCACGCTGCCCAGCTTCTGGGCTGCGGCCTGCTTGAGCTCCTGGCGCAGCACGGCGGAATCGATGCCCAGCTTCTGAGCTGCGTCATCGGCAAACTCCGCGCGAGCGATCCCCGAAGGCATGCGGCGGATGTGCGGCAGCAGGAAGTTCATGGCCTTGACCTTGGCGTCTGCGGTGCGGCCAGGAAAGAGGCTTCGGGCGCGGTCGATCAGGTAGTCGGAGTGGCGTTTGGCGGTGCGGAGCGCGGCCATATACGCCTGGATGCCGTGCTCGCGAACGAAGCGGTCCGGGTCGAGCCCCCCTTCAAGCGCGATCACCTTGACCTCGAATCCTTCCTCGGTGAGCAGGGAGATGCTGCGCTCAGCCGCGGCGGCTCCGGCTGTATCGGGGTCGAAGTTGACCACGGCGCGCCTGGTGAAGCGGCTGAGAAGACGAACCTGCATCTCCGTGAACGCGGTTCCGCTGGTGGCGCAGACGTTGTGGATTCCAGCCATGTAGACGGAGATGCAGTCCATCTGGCCCTCCACCAGCAGCGCGAAGTCATGGGCGCGCATCTCCTGCTTCGCCTTATCCAGGTTAAAGAGGATATTACCCTTCGTGTACAAGGCGGTCTCGGGCGAGTTCATGTACTTCGCAATATCTCTGCCCTTGTCGTCGGTTGCGCTGAGAGCGCGGGCGGTGAAGGCGATGACCTTGCCTTGCTCATTGGCAATGGGGAAGGTGATGCGCTTGCGAAAGCGGGCGTAAAGCGGCCCAGTCGGAGCGCCTTCATCATCCTTTTCCTGGGAGGTAAAGAGACCGCTGGCGCGAAGGGCTTCCTCGGAAAAGTGGGGTTTAAGCCGCTCGCGCATGTCATTAAAGTCGTCAGGCGCGAAGCCGATGCGGAACTTCTGGATGGTTTCCGGAGTGACACCCCGGCCCGTGAGGTACTCACGGGCGAGCGCGGCGGCGGGGCTCTTGAGGTTGGCCTCGAAGTATTGGGTGGCGGCCTCATGGAGGTCCATCAGTTGACGGCGGATGCCGGCCTCGGCGGCCTCCTGGGGGGAGCTGAACTCGCGCTTGGGGAGGGGAATGCCCCCCTTCTGGGCGACGGCGCGGACCGCCTCCGGAAAGGTGAGGGTATCCATCTTCATGACGAAGGTGAAGACGTCGCCCTTCTCATGGCAGCCGAAGCAGTAGAAGTAGGCGTGCGCCGCGTTGACCGAGAAGGAGCCGCTCTTCTCCTTGTGAAACGGGCAGAGGCCAGTGTAGTTCTGGGCTCCGGTCTTGCGCAGCTTAACGTACTCGCCAATGATCTTGACGATGTCGACCTGGGACTTGACGCTTTGTGCGAAGTTGTCAGCCACGAATGATTCAAGTTTAGCCGAGGCGCTTCAAGTCACCTCATCCAGCCTCCTCATGCTCGTCTCCGCCTTCCTCGACACCCACAAGCCGCGATAGTCTTAGCCGCCTCCGCTACCATCTCTCCTCCTAGGATGACGGCATGCCGCTCCTCGGAAGCGCCGGCATCGAAGTAACTTTCTGCTGGTTACAAAAGTAGATACAAGCTTAAGTCTTTACTTATGAATATTTTGCACGGGCAATGACATACTTACCTCAGCAGCTAAGCGCAGATCGTTCTCCCATTGAAGGCATGCACCTAAAAACCCTTCAGGAAGCCTTCTCCTGCTTCTCCGACGCGCAACGCTGCGTGGATTACGTTGTTGCCCTTCGTTGGCCTGACGGCAAGGTCAAGTGCCCCACCTGCAACTCTGAGGACGTAACCTGGCTGCCCAGCCGCATGCTCTTCCAGTGCAAGGGAAGACATCCTAAACGGCAGTTCTCAGTCAAGGTAGGTACGGTGATGGAGGGTAGTCCGATCCGGCTAGGGGACTGGCTCTTGGTGGGTTGGATGCTTGGCTCCTGCCGTAACGGTATGTCCTCCTACGAAGTTGCCCGCACCATCGGCATCACCCAAAAGTCCGCGTGGTTCATGCTTCACCGTCTACGCGAGGGAATGCAGTATGAAGCCGGAAAACTGGCCGGTACGGTTGAAGCGGACGAGACCTACTTGGGTGGCCGAATCAAGAACAAGCACACCAAGGCCCGCAAGCAGGGGTACCAGAAAGATAAGACTCCGATTCTCGGTATGGTGGAGCGCGGCGGTAGGGTGGTGGCTACCGTGGTCGAGACGACGCAGGCGCGTCATGTGGAGCCAATTATTGAGGCTTCGGTGGAGAAGACGGCCTTGGTGGTTACGGACGACTATTCAATCTACGACAAGCTCGGCAC
>CAXTRZ010000165.1:0-5836 GCA_964246715.1 uncultured Acidobacteriaceae bacterium
TATAGGCACTACTTCCGTTGCGCTTTTTCCAACATACTGAAATCGACATCTCGTTGGCTCACGAAGTCGATCAAGCCCCAAGTTGATCCGAAGAAAAAACCCTCCGCCGTTCGCCCCGCTTTTTTGCAGCAAGTGAAGTTCATGCGATTGGCCTTTGAGGATAGTGCTGTCCCTCCTGGCTCGCATTCGACGATTGTGACGGGGAATGTGCTGAGTTGTGAGCTTCCCAGCAACGTAGATCTCATCATCACGAGTCCGCCGTATGTCACCTCGTACGAGTATGCCGACCTCCACCAACTGTCTTCTCTTTGGCTTGGCTTTGCGGAGGATTACCGTACGCTGCGCGACGGCTCGATAGGAAGCAGCCAGCACACTCTGAACTTCGATCGAGAAATTAAACGCTTGAACGAAACTGGAGCACGGGTGGTCTTCAGTCTTTTCGACCAGGATCGCAGCCTTGCACGATCTGTTGCCAACTACTATCTCGACATGCAGAAAGTAGCGCAGAAATGCCGCAAGATGCTTTCTCCAGAAGGGATGGCTCTGTTCGTCATCGGTGACACGGAATACAAGGGAGTTCGCGTGGAAAACGCGAGGCACCTTTCTGAGTCATTGCTTGAGGCGGGGTTTCGGACCGTACGTGTCACCAAGAGATTAGTGAAGGGAAAAATTCTGACTCCATACAGAACCGAGAAAGGGCGATTCACACGGTCTAGCTCGGGACGGCACGTGTATGCAGAAGAGTTTGTATTGATCGCGACCAAATGAGTGATCCCCGCGTTGTCCAATTCACACCGTACGCACGCCTGCTCACTATGCTTGGTGACCAGCTCATCAAGAACGAGCGGGTTGCCCTCATTGAAATCATCAAGAACTCATACGACGCCGACGCTTCATGGGCGCGCGTAACTTTCGAGGACTTCGATGCGCAATTTCAGGCGGGGGCAAACGCCAAAATCATCGTCGAAGATGATGGCGATGGCATGTCGGAGGAGACCCTTAGCGAACACTGGGCTAGCCCCGCAACGCCCATCAAGAAAATCGGCAAGCAAAGCAACGACACTACCGTAAAGGGACGGAAGATCCAAGGCGAGAAAGGCATCGGCCGGTTTGCCATTCTGAAGCTTGGCAAGACGGTAAATATCGTCAGCAGACCCAGAGATTCGAGCACGGAATTTACGCTCGACCTCGACCTCTCACCGTATGATGACGACTTTCTCGAAGAGAACGGCAAGCCTAAAAAGCTGATGCTCAGCGACGTCAAGATGAAGTTTCGCTCGGCGCGGGCAACAAAGATCGTCGAGGACGCGATTCGTCTTGGTAAACGTAAGCGAAAGCGTCCCGATCACGGTACGCGCATCACGATATCAAATCTCCGCAGTGACTGGAATGAAGGCAAGGTAAGCGATGTTTATGACGACTTGATCCGTCTCCAGTCAATCTTCCTCGACTTGGTGGTCAAGGAACGAGACAAGCGTCGCGATGCGCGTGGCTTCGAAGTATTTATCTACCGAGGCGAGGAATACCAAGATCATTCGGAGTGGCATCTCAAGCAACTCACGGACTTAATTTCACAAAACACGGTCCTCCGAATTGAGAACGGAGCCTACGACGAGTCCGCTCAGAAATTTCAGTTCAAGTTGAATGCCAGAGACACTACTCTGGCGCTCTCTGATGCTGACTTGATGGGCTTGCGAATCTTCCGTGACCGCTTCGGAAAAAGCGGGGAGCGGTTGCGCAAAAACGGTACGAAGTGTGGGCCATTCACTTTTGGTTTCTACATCTTCGACTTCAGCAAGGATGCCCGCGGAAAACATCAGCTGAACGGTGACGATAAAGATGTTCTCAAGAAACACCGAATCTATCTCTATCGGGACGACATCCGAGTGTATCCGTATGGTGATCCGAAAGATGATTGGCTGGAGATTGATGCATATCGCGGAACGATTAGCGCGGGGCAATTCCTAAGCAACGATCAGGTAGTTGGCTTTGTCAACATCACACAGCGGGCAAACCCTCAGCTGAAGGATAAGACAAACCGTGAAGGACTAATCGATACCGGAGCTGCGACGGAAGATTTCACCACTCTAATCAAGCTGCTCTTGGCCTGGATTCGTCAGAAGCCGTATGCGCAATACCGAAAGAAGTTGGAAGACAAGGGTGGGCTTGACGCGCATCGGCAGCAGCGAGTGTTCAGCGAACTTGACGCGGTAGCAGAACACCTTGAGGGGAACACTGCGGGACAGGCCGCGTTAGCGCGAGCAAGGAAGTTTTACCAAACCGAACGTAATTATCTCGTTCAGCGCGCAGAGACCACGGAACAACTGGCAGGTGTCGGGCTCTCTGTGGAGACTGCGTCACACGACATCATGTCAGTCATGAATCGTGCCTTAGGAACATTGGATTCTCTACTGCAGCAACTCCATGCTGGACGAAACGCGGATAACGAAGAAATAGAGCGCGATCTGACGACTTTGAGAGGGATGCTCTCGTTTATTGAATCGCAGCTTAAGAACATTCAATTGCTTTTCAAGAGCAGCAAACAACGTCGTCGCGATGTGCGGGTCACTGAAACACTTGAGAAAGTACACAGGCTCTTCCAAACGACCCTGACGAAGGAAAAGATTGACTACCAAGTAGTCTCGACGGGTTCGCCGCTTGTAGCCAAGACCACGGACGCTGTCTTGTTACAGCTATTCCTCAATCTGTTTGATAACGCGGTCTATTGGTTGGAGACAAAGACCGGCCCACGGCATCTGCTCGTGACCATTGACGGTGATGAACAAGTGCTGATCTTTAGTGATGACGGGCCAGGAATCAGTGAGCAAGATGCGCCTTATATCTTTGAGCCTTTTTATTCCGGGCGCGGAGACGAAGGGCGTGGATTGGGGCTTTACATCGCGAAGCAGCTCTTAGAGCGTCATGAATACACAATTGAACTAGCGGATCTAAAGTCGCAGAGAAAATTACGCGGGGCAAATTTTGTAGTGTCGTTTGGGAAGGGCGGAGAAAATGATTGAGAGCAATTTGTTTTCAGGGATCGCTGTTCTAATTGACGATCAAGTTGAGGATGGGCGGTCCGGCATCGGACAGATTCGGCAAGCGATTCTGGCATCCGGATCACATGTGATCGCCTTGGACAAAGCTCCCTCCGATGAGCAAATTGCCACTCTTTCCGCCATATCCTATTTCATCGTCGATTGGAACTTGGAGCCCGTACAAGCCGCGCCCTTGGTAAGTACAACGGGAGAAGCGGCTGGAGAGATTCCCGTTCCCATAACTCTGCCGCGAAGACTTGAAGCACAGAATACGAAAAGAACGCTTGCTTTGCTAAAGAATCTGCGCCAGAAGCGCGTGGCCCCGATTTTCATCTTTACCGATGAAAGTGTTGAGAGTGTTCAGGAAGAGCTCAAAGCTCTTCAGTTGCCCCCAGGCAGTCATTTTCTTGTGAAGACCAAATCGGAGGTTTTGGAAAAAGGCGTCGATGCTGTTCTGACGGAATGGATTCGCACTTCGCCTGCCGCATATGTGCTTATGCAGTGGGAAAAGGAGTACGAAAAGGCGAAGCAGGATTTCTTCTTGGACTTCTACGCAAGAAGCGTAGAGTGGCCGCTCATCCTCTGGAAGGCTTTCGAAGTAGACGGAGCGCAACCCTCCGAAGAGCTAGGACGGGTTATCTACCGCAACATTCAGTCCAGGATGATCCCTTTCGAATTCGATTTGAAAGGATTCCCAGAGACCACCGGCGATCACGACAGCAAAGAGTACAAGGCGGCTGTACTTAAGGTTTTGGAAGGCGAACGATTTATCGCTGCTTCTAAGCTGCATTCCACCTCTATCGCACCTGGGGATGTGTTCAAGCTCAAGGGTTCGTATTATTTGAACGTTCGACCAGAGTGTGATTGCATCGTGCGCGATGGTGCAGGAAGCGATGCCCTCGAACTCTACTTGCTGCGTGGCAGCAAGTTATCGGCTGGACAGAAAACAGAAGCGGAAGACCCGGAATTCGGGTTGATGCGCGAAAGGGATACTCATTCACTGGTGTATCCGATTGATGGTGATCTCGCGGTGGTGTTTCAATTCAAAGACATCCACACCAAGACGTGGGCGGATTTGAAAGATGCTCGGATTGGAAGGTTACTGTCGCCGCACCTCACCCGAGTTCAAGAGCGTTTTGCTGCCTACATGCAAAGGCCTGGCATCAGTCGCTACCCATCATCTGTATTCAGCAAACCAGCGCCGCAAGCCAGCGCAGAGGCGACTCCAGCTCAGCAGGCCACCCCGGAAGCGAATCAACCTCCACAAACAGCCCCAGAGGCAAATCCAACGTCGTAATCCTGGGGGATTGCGTTCAATTTTAGCGAGCTACCGCAGCGCATAATGGCTAATGACAATCGTGCGACTTCTGTATCTGATTTGTTCGATCGCCGCCGCCGGCTCAGCGCTGGTAGCGTCGATCTACTGGTATCTTTCGAGTCGGCCAGCTCCGAACTTCACAGAGTCTCCGTCCGCCTCCATTTCGGACAATCCTGAGTTGTTTATTTTGGGCGCTCAAGTCGACATCTACAGCATTCAGACTGCGTTGTCCGAGGCGGCTCAACTGAATAAGAAGGCCGCGCTGTGGAGCGCAGCCTCTGCGTCATTGGGTGCGTTGACGTTCGCTCTTCCCCTTTTAAGCAGATGAATTATGGATACGAATATCGTACTGGGCATCTACGATGCGCCGTTGCTGCAACAACATCAGCTTGAGGCATTCGAATGTGGTCACCAGACGAACTATCCGATCTTCGTTTTGCAATGAGCGAGCCACCTACACCCGGCGGGCAGCCTGGCGACTACGAAGAGAAGTGGAGTCAGTGGTTCCTTGAGAGGTCTTTCTTCCGCGACTTCACGTTTCGAAATCCGCGTGGGAAGAAGAAAGGGCAAGAGCTTGCCGATGCGGTCGTTCTCTTTGACGATGTTGGCATGCTTGTCCAAGTCAAGGCACAACATGGGCAGCGTGAAGCCAAGGCCTGGGCGGAAGAAGCTATTCTCAAAGCGCTTTCTCAGGTAAAAGCCACGCACGCCGATCTGACAACCGGTGCGATAAAGAGCCTAAGCAATGATGTCTATGGCCAACAGGTATTCGAGCCGTCTGCGTTTCCAAACATGTACGGCATTATCATCTTGGCTCACGACCCAATACCCTACGATCCGCGAGTGTTAGTTCCTGAGCTTGATGAGGCCGGCTTTCCCATTCACGTTTTCTCTCTGAAGGATTTCGCCCTTCTCACGCATCGCTTTGACACCGCCGGTGACATCATCAATCTCATAGAGTTGAGAACCGATGTGGGACGGCACTGCCGGTTCCTCGTGAATAATGAAAAAGAAAATCTTTTGCGGCTGGCGCCTTACGTTCGAACGGTGTTCGAAGAGCACACCAGGCCGACGACAGCCGAGATGCTCGATCGCGCGGTCGATGCCTTCAAGTGGCGAGCCTCAGGCGCTCAGGCGGCCTCGACTGAGTGGAGATTTAGCCTAGCGATCGATGACATGATCGCACGAGCTCATGACCAGGACCCGGACCTTCCGTGGAACAATCGAGGTAACGTAACATCGCTCGAAGTGGCCCGATATCTTGGTTGGTTGACGCGAGATCGTAGGATTCGCTTGGGAAAAAGAATCATTGGTATGTGCGATAGCGTTGCAAAAGAAGGCAAGCCTAGCTACTTCTCTCACTTCCAGAAGTCGAGAGGCACAGTTGGTGTCTATCTCATCAGTGCTCTCAGTCGGCCGGAGCGAGTCGACTACATGAGATTTCTCGTCGCTTATGCACGATACAAATACGGTGCGCAAC
>CAXTRZ010000166.1:0-5818 GCA_964246715.1 uncultured Acidobacteriaceae bacterium
AGCCATGCCGAGGATGGGAAGCTGTACGATCCGAAGTCAGGCAAGACGTATCACGGGTCCATGACGAGCGAGGGCGACAGCCTGAAGCTGCGGGGGTATGTGGGGATGAAGGCTTTTGGGCGGACGGAGACGTGGACGCGGGATAAGTGACGGGGATCAGTAGGGAGGGATCAGTGACGGGAGATCTGTGACGGGATACCAGTGATTGGGGAGACCGCGGCGAAGCAGGACAGATAACCCGGTTTGGGGTAGCGGCTACAACTCTTCTCCCATGACCACGGTGTGTGCGGCGGGGCTCTACTTTCTCCTGTTTTCTCGGCGAGTGTTCGATAATTGTGCAAGATACGTCTCATATGAGTGAGCCTTGCACAGGGAGGTAGAGTGTCTTTCAACGCGGGACCCAAGCTCTACCGCAAGGTTCGGCTGAGCCTGCTCTACGCCGTGGTGTATGCGGCGGCCGATTATGCGCTCAATCGCTTTGGCTTTTCCAGCGGCTGGACGATTCTGTGGCCGCTGAACGGGATCACCATTGCGCTGTTGCTGATGCGGTCTCGCAGCGAGTGGCCGGTGATGCTGCTCGGCGTGGGGGTGGGTACAGGAGTCGGCGAGTGCCTGGACCACAACACGCTGGGGATGGAGATCTGCCTGCGGCTGATCAGCCTGACGGAGGTTGTGCTGAGCGCGATGCTGCTGCCGGCGTTCACGACGCTGGACCAGTGGCTGCGCAGGCGCTGGATCTCCTTAAGGTTTGCGGCTGCGATTGTGATGGGGCCGGCGGTCTCCGGGTTGATGGCTGGGGCGCTGTATCTTCGGGTGCAGAACGAGCCCTTCTGGCGTGGCTTCAACGATTGGGCGATTGCGGATGCGCTGGGCATCGCGGCGATGATGCCGCTGGCGATCTCCATTGGTTCAACCGAGATGCGGCAGTTGTTCCGCAGAGCGATGCTGACGCGCACGCTGGGGCTGCTGGGGCTGGCTGGAGTGTCGTTTGCAGCCGCGCTTTTGATTCCGCAGTATCCGCTAACGTTTTTGGTGTACCCGACGCTGCTGCTGGTGGATTTGACGCTGTCTTTTTCAGGGTCTGCGATTGCGATGGCGGGGCTATGTTTCTTTTCCGTGTACCTGGCGGCCCACGGGATGGGCTGCTTCGGGCAGTGGCCGGCAGGACTGTATGTGCCGGCGGGTGTGGCGCTGCAATGCTTCCTGGGGTTCCACACGCTGGCGCTGTTTCCCGCCTCGATTGTGATCCGTGAGCGGCGGCGGCTGATGGAGGATCTGAATCTTTCCAACGAGCAACTGCTGATGCTGGCCTCCATGGATGGGCTGACCGGGCTGGCGAACCGGCGATCGCTCGATGAGGAGTTTGCGCAGGAGTGGAAGCGCGCGATGCGGCTGGGCACGCCGCTCTCAATGATCATGCTGGATGTGGACCTGTTCAAGCAGTTCAACGACCTGTACGGGCACCAGCAGGGCGATGAGTGTCTGCGGTCCGTGGCGAATGTGCTGCGGGAACGGTGCCACCGGCCGCAGGACCATGTGGCCCGGTTCGGCGGCGAGGAGTTTGCGCTGCTGCTGCCGCATACCAGCCTGACCGGCGCGCAGCATCTGGCGGACGAGATCCGGATGGCGATCCGCGAGCTGCAGGTTCCGCATGCCGGCAGCCCGTGGCAGTACGTGACGATCAGCCTGGGCTGCGCGGCGCTGACACCGGAACGTGAGATGGACAAGACGGAGCTGTTCCGGCTGGCGGATGCGGCGCTGTACAAGGCCAAGCACGCGGGCAGGAACCGCGTGGAGACGATCTCCGCCTCATCCGCGAAAGAACATGCGGTGGCGCTGCCGAAGTAAGGCTCAGGCCTCCGGGTGGTGGCTGAGGGCGGCGTGCATGGCGGCGTTATCGTTCCAGGCGAGGCGCAGACCGCCAGATACGGGGGCGCGGCCCATAAGGCGGACGGCCTGCAGGAGGCCGGAGATCCAAACGGGAGGCTTCTTGTTGTTCCAGAGCGCCGAAAGAGGGCGGAGTTCGCCCGTGGCATCCGGGGCGAAGACGCGCTCGTCCCAGCGGCGGGAGCCTTCCGGCAGATGCGGGTGGTTGCGGATGGCGTCCAGCGTGGACTGCAGGATGCGATGCTTCCAGGGCTGGCGGTACTGCGGCATGTAGAGCACACGGCTGATGCGCTCGCGGCGAAGCTCGTGGATGAACTCCGCGAAGGTGGCGGCGCGGGTGAGGTTGACGTTGGCGTTGGGTTCAATGCCGTGGCGGTCGCCGCCGGAGAGGATGAGCTGGTTCCATTGCCTGGCCAAGGTGCGGACGGCGCGGTTTTCCTCCCAGTGGCGCAGGCCGTTGAGCTCCAGCGCGTGGACGAACTGGCCGTTGGCGGCGAGGAAGTGATTGACGAGCACCTGATGCGGGGCGGCGCCGATGCGATAAAGATCCCACAGCGGGTGGTTGAAGACGATGAGCACGCTGGGGATGGCGGCGAGTTCGGCCAAAATCTCAGTCAGCAGCGCGGAGGGCCGGGTGGCGACGGGGAGCGCGGTGAAGGCGTTGAGGCGCTCCATCCATGCGGCGGCAAAGGCGGCAGGGAGGTTGTGGATGCCGAGGTGAAAGGCGGTGGGTTTGGTGTTCAGCGAGGGTGTCGCGTAAGGAACGGTCCACTCCGTGGAGATGGGAATCTCCCGTTCTTCTAAGGCAGAGGGCACGGCGCGGAGCAGCAAGGGGGCGTGGATGTTGTCATGATCGGACAAGGAGACGTGCGCGGAGAGCTGCAGACGGCGTTCAATCTGGTCGCGCTCCAGGTTGAAGGCAAGGCGTGGGTTCAGGGGCGGGGTCCAGAAGGCGCGGGCGTAGTTCGGCTTGATGCCGGAGTGTCGGAGACAGCGAGCCTCCGCCCAGCGGATGGCGGGCTGGAGGATGGGGAAGTCCGTGGCGAGCTCGGCGATGAAGTCCAGGGTCTCGCGGCTCTGGTTGGTGTGGGAGTGGAGCGAGACGGCGTGCGTGAAGCCCGTCATCGCGGAGGGCTCGCGCCAGAGATAGGAGACGGTCGACTCGGACGACACGATCATGGGGGATCCTTCCGGATGCAGGAATGGGCTGGATCATCTGCCTCCGAGTGTGGCGGAAGGGTGTGAAGAGGCGGTAACTGCACGAAGAATGGTGCTTGAAGTTTGAGAGGCGGAAGGGAAAGCATGGCGAGAGGAGGCATTCAGCTTCCGCTGCGGGATTCTCTTGGGACGAGGCGCTGGGAGGCAGTGGAGGGAAAGTCAAGAGATTGCGTCAAGAAGAGATGCCCAAGGGACCATTTCAGGGCGATCGACATTGGCCGGAACCGCTGATGGGAACTCTGAACGGCCGAGTGCGTCAAGAATGGCGTCTGAAAGTTTGGTCGCGCAGGCGATTAGCGATGCTTCTTCCATAAACTAGGGGTATGAAGATTGTGCTCGCCGAGAAGGTCTCCCCTGCAACCTTAGCCATTCTGCAAAAAGAACCGGGCTGGAACTGCGTCACCGCCGACAAGATCACCAACCTGAAGGACGAGTTGAAGGACGCCGACGCGCTGGTGGTGCGGTCCGCCGTGCAGGTGGATGCGGCGCTGCTGGAGCATGCACCGAAGCTGCGCGTGATCGGCCGCGCGGGCGTGGGCGTGGACAACATCGACACGGCTGCCGCGACGCATCGCGGCATTGTGGTGATGAATACGCCGGGCGCGAACGCCGTGGCCGTCGCCGAGCTGACGCTGGGATTCATGATCGCAATGGGGCGATCCATTCCGCGGGCGAACAAGAGCATGCATGAGGGCGTGTGGGATAAGAAGAGCCTGCAGGGGATGGAACTGCGCGGAAAGACGCTGGGCATTGTGGGCTGCGGGAGGATTGGGCTGGAGGTGGCGCGGCGCGCGGCTGTGTTTGGGATGGAGCTGATCGGGTATGACCCGTTCATTGCGCCGGTGATTGCGCGAGAGAACAACATTACGCTGCTCTCGCTCGACGACCTGTTCAAGAGCTCCGACTACCTCACCCTGCATGTGGGACTGACGGCGCAGACCGAGGGCATGATCAATGGGCACTCGCTTGCAATTATGAAGCCGGGGGTGCGGATTGTGAACTGCGCGCGGGGCGAGTTGATCGTCGATGAGGCGCTGGTGGAGGGATTGAAGAGCGGCAAGGTGGCGGGCGCGGCGCTGGATGTCTTCCACAAAGAGCCGCTTAAGGATTCCGCATACTTTGGGCTGCCGAGCGTGCTGCTCTCACCGCACATCGCGGGGGCCACGGATGAGGCGCAGGAGGCCATCGGCATCCAATTGGCCATGCAGGTGCGCGACTACCTGAAGCTGGGCGTGGTGCAGAACGCGGTCAATCTGCCCTCGCTGACACATGAGGAGTACCTGGAAGTAGCGCCATATATCGAGATGGCGGGGCGACTGGGACGCTTCCTCAGCCACGCGACGCCGGGGAACCTGGAGAGCATTGCGCTGACCTACACGGGGCGCATCGCGCAGGGCAAGACGGACCTGATCCGCAATGCTGCGATCGCGGGGATCTTTGCGGATACGGAGGGATCGAACTCAGTGAACCGGATTAATGCGGCGGCGATCGCGCAGGAGCGCGGGATTCGTATCCAGGAGGATAAGCGCGAGTTTGCGCCGGGGGGTTCAGGCTCCGTGCTGAAGCTGGTGCTGCATACGGCGGGCACGGGCGCTGCGGATGGCGGCTCAGACACGAGCGCCTCGGCAACCGTGCTGCACGGCACCAGCCCGCGCCTGCTGACGTATGACGGCATTGACATTGAGGCGCCCCTGAACGGGACGCTGGTGGCGATCCGCAACCATGATGTGCCCGGCGTGGTTGGGCGCATCGGAACCATCCTGGGCGAGCACCAGATCAACATCGCCAACTTCGCGCTGGGCCGGGCGGCGGACTCGGTGGGGAACAACCGCGCGCGGCGCGTGCCGCAGGGACAGGCGCTGGCCGTGGTGCAGATTGATGTGGCAAGCGCGCAGACCGCGGCTCCGGCGCTTGACGCATTGAAGAAGGTGGAGGCTATTGCGAGCGTGAGATTGATCGAACTGGGGAAGGCGTAGTTCGCCAGCCGCTTCTGAGATGCGAAGATCCGCGGCGCAGGAGTTTACCTTCCACGCAGCACGCAGATTCATGGCTGGGTCAGTTCGCGTGGCAGCACAACTTCAGCCGGTTCTCTACCGATCTCTTCTACAAGATGAACCTGGAGGTCGCGTGCAGGAGCGGAGATCGCCAACCATTGTTCCGTTAGGTCAGCTCTCTGCTGCTCAGAGCTTGCTGAACGTGAAGAACCAAGCCAGAGCTGGGACGCCTGGAGGCACGTGGCCGCTTGCAAGAGTACGCCCACGGCATCTCCCCCTTGGAGTGCGAGCAGCGTAACCGGTTTACCTTGCTTTTCAGCGGAAAAGACCACTTCGCTGAACACCTCCTTGAGGTGATCGCTGACGGTAGACTCATCGTCCGGCATCGCTTGGATGCGATCGATTGCAAGATCGTTGACACAGGCCACGACGACAGCGGGCGCTCCAGGCGCTTCGTTTTTTAGGAGCTTGTCGACGGCCCGAAGGTCGCCGGGGTCGCCTACTCCAACCAATACGCATCCCGGCTGTGTTCCGAGCGAGTGTGGCGAGAGATGCTCCCGCACCTGGAAGCGGAATCTTTCCCGTGACGTTTCACGGAATGTATCGTCGGGATCGGGGTCCGCGTGAATCTGGCTTGCTTCCTGCTGCTTTGCGAACTTCCGCTCCGAAAATGTGAAGACCGCAAAGAACACCAACGTGAAGATCGAGCCGGAGATGGT
>CAXTRZ010000167.1:0-584 GCA_964246715.1 uncultured Acidobacteriaceae bacterium
CCCCACTTGAACCCCAGTGGCAGCTCACTCTTGTGCGACCCGTCATCCATAGCCATTCCTCTACTCTAACGAACCTGCTTTCCCTTGGATGCGACACGAGGGTGCGATACGGTGATGCGACACAGAAAGCGGAGTTCTTACTCAATCACTCATCAAGGTAGGAACACGCGCTATAGCGAATGTTCGAAGGGGTTTGGTCATAGTTGGTCTAGAACGCGATGCTTCGCCCTTCCTTCGAACTCACCCTTGCAAGCTCCAGCGCACGGATCGTCTCAAATCCCGCCTCCGCGCTGACCGCCAGCTCCCCCACCCCGTTCACCGCGTCCCGCACATTCGCGTAGTACAGCCGGTAGTCTCCCAACTCCGTCTCCACCACCGTCTTCTCCACCTTGCCCGGCTCCGCAGGATTCGGCGCGACGCTCAACGTTCCCCACCCCGCCTCATCCTCGCCCAGCCAAACCTCCGCCGACCCCATTGGCGGCACCATGCCGCCCGCTACCAGCGCCGGCTCCTGCGGGTCCAGCCCGAACTTCTTGAAGCTACCCCTTGTCCCATGCAGCAGAAACCGCGGCGCCGCATCGCAC
>CAXTRZ010000167.1:594-5812 GCA_964246715.1 uncultured Acidobacteriaceae bacterium
CCTTACGCTCGCCGTCACCGTCCTCGGCGGCCCAAACAGCGTCATCGCCTGGTCCACCAGGTGCGGTCCCAGGTCCATCAGCAGCCCGTTTGCCGCATTGCCGGTCTCCTTCCACGTCCCCTCCCGCAGCAGCGGCCGAAACCGATCGAAGTGCGACTCAAAGCTCACTAGCCGTCCCAGCTTCCCGCCCGCGAGCACCTTCTTCACCGTCAAGAAGTCTCCATCCCACCGGCGATTGTGAAACGGCGCCAGCACCAGTCCCATCTCCTGCGCCAGCTCAATCAACCCCCTCGCCTCCGCGCTCGTCGCCGCAAACGGCTTGTCGATTACGACATGCTTTCCCGCCTCCAGCGCCTGCTTCGCCAGCGTAAAGTGCGTCTCGTTCGGTGTCCCCACCACCACCAGCGCGATATCCTCCCGCGCCCGCAGCAGATCCGCCTGCGGATACGCGGTCTTTGCCTCATCGCCCTTGCGCTGCACAATCGCCCGCAGGGCGAGCCCCGGCACCGCGCTGACAAAGGGGCAGTGAAATACCTTTGCCGCCAGCCCAAACCCGATCACCCCAACCCCAATCTCCGTCATCCAGTCCTCCCCACGGCCCGCAGCTCCGGATACACCTTTCTGTACTCAGCGTAAGCCCTCTTCATCGCCGCAGCGTGGACCGGTTGGGCTACCTCCCTCACCCGGATCGTCGCCGCACACGCCGCCTTAACGCTCCCGTCCCCGCCACCAATGCTTTGGGGCCTGCTCCGCCCTAAAACATGCGCCGAAAAACCTTATGCTCAAAGATGCGCTCAAAGACAAGTCCGTCTCAAACAAACTCGTGTACCGCCGCAGAAGCGTATCCAGATTCCGGTCACTTCGGGATACGCCTGCAAACCCTAACCCGTTTTTTTGCACACTTCCTCCCGAGTCCCGCATCTGAAAGAGGGTCAGGCAGTCCCGGGTTTTCCCGTGCGTCGCCTGGCACACCGCACGCCACCCAGGAACCGGTACGATTAGAGATATGACCAACAGCAATGCAGTGCCTGCTCTGAGGCCGGCGCACCTCGCGCTGACCCTCTGTCTTCTTGCGGGTTCTGCCGTTCTTCCCTCCGCCCTTGCGCAGGGCGCCATGCAGCCCGGAGCCAGCGGAAGCGGAAGCGGCGCAAACTCCGGCGTCAGCGCTCAAACCATCCAGGCCGGCCAGACCCAGCTCTACAGCGCCAGCGGCTCCAACGGCGCGCAGGTGACACAGGATAGCTACAAGGGCTCCATCGTCTCCGGCAAAAACACCGGCGCCGTCCTTGACCTTACGCTGGAAGACTCCATCCAGCGCGGCCTCCGCCAGAACCTCGGCATCATCCTGCAGGAGTCCTCCGTCAGGTCCGCCAACGGCGAGCGCCTGGAACAACTCCAGGCCCTGCTCCCCACCGTCAGCGCCAGCGCCTCCATCCAGATCCAGCAGGTCAACCTCGCCGCCTACGGCCTCAAATTCCCCGGTCTCAACCCCATCATCGGACCCTTCCAGGTCATCGACTTCCGCGCCTACCTGACCCAAAACCTGCTCAACATCGCCGCGCTGCAGAGCTACATCGCCTCCAAGCATAACTTCGCCGCCTCCCGGCTCACCGCCGAAGATGCCCGCGATATGGTCGTCCTCACCGTCGGCAACGCCTACCTCCTCTGCATCGCGGACCAAGCCCGCATCGACGCTGTTAATGCCGAGCTCGCCACCTCCAAAGTCACGCTCGACCAGGCCATCGCCGGCCACGACGCCGGCACCAATCCTCGCCTTGACGTTCTCCGCGCCCAGGTGGACTACCAGAATGAGCAGCAGAACCTCATCTCCACCACCAACACCCTCGCCAAGGACAAGCTCGCCCTCGCCCGCGTCATCGGCCTTCCGCTTGACCAGCTCTTCCGCCTCGTCGACGCCACACCCTTCAAGCCCCTCGACAATCTCGATCCGCAGCTCTCCTTCGAGCAGGCGCTCAAGACCCGCAAAGACCTCCAGGCCAGCACCGAGCAGGTCCACGCCGGTGAGGCCCAGCGCAAGGCCGCCATCGCCGACCAGTATCCTACCCTAGCCGCCTCCGGCGACTTCGGCGATCTTGGCCCAACCGCTGCCCACTCCCACGGCACCTATACCGCCACCGGCACCCTCTCCGTGCCCATCCTGCAGCTCGCCAAAACCCGCGGTGAGCGCGATGTGGCCGAGGCGCAGCTCGACCAGTCCAAGGCCCGCCTCTCCGACCAAATCCAGCAGGTCAACCAGGACGTTCGCGACTCCATCCTTGACATCCAGTCCGCGGCCAAACTCGTTGACGCCACCAAGTCCAACGTCGATCTTGCTCAAGAAGAGCTCTCCGAGGCCCAGCAGCGCTTCCACGCCGGCATCTCGGACAACCTTCCCGTCTCGCAGGCTCAGTCTCAGTTCGAGCAGGCCAACGACCAGTACATCAGCGCGCTCTACCAGCACAATGTCGCCAAGCTCTCGCTGGCGCGTGCGCTCGGCGTCGCCCAGACCAACTACAAAGACTATCTCGGAGGCAAATAACCATGCCAGCTACGGAAACTCAGGAAACCAATCAGCAGGATCAGCATCAGGAGCAGGGAAGCGCACAGGGCGATCAGCAGAAGCCCCAGGGCGGCGGCGGAGACCAGCAGCAAGGCAAAACTCCGGAGAGCAGCTCCAGCGCCTCCGATGAGTCTCCCGCCAAAAAGACCGGCCGCAATGTCATCCTCTTCGCCGTCGTTCTGCTTCTTATCCTCGGAGCCGGCTTCTGGTACTGGCGCTCCACCCTTACGGAAGATACCGACGACGCTCAGGTTGACGGCGACATCTATCAGATCAGCGCCCGCATCTCCGGCCAGGTCACCAAGGTCTACGTCCAGGACAATACCAAGGTCAACAAGGGCGATCTCCTTCTTGAGATCGACCCCAAGGACCAGCAGGTCGCTCTCGAGCAGGCCCAGGCCGGCCTCGCCAGCGCCCAGGCCGACTACAGCCAGGCTAACGTCAACGTCCCCATCACCAGCACCAACAGTAGCACGCAGCTCAGAACCTCCGGCTCGGACGTCGTCTCCGCGGAGGCCGGCATCATGCAGGCTCAGAAGCAGGCCGCCGCCGCCGCCGCCCGCGTTGAGCAGGCTCAGGCCAACGCCGTCAAAGCCCAGAAGGACGTGGAGCGCTACACCCCGCTGGTTGAAAAGGACGTCATCAGCCGCCAGCAGTATGACGGCGCCATCGCCGCGGCCCGCGCCAACACCGCCGCCGTGCTGGAAGCGGAACAGACCCTCGTCTCCCAGCAATCCGCCATCACCGCCGCCCGGCAGAGGCTTGATCAGGCCCGCGCCAACGCCGCCCAGGCCGCCAAAAACGGCCCCGAACAGGTTCGCGCTCAGCAGGCGCGCGCCGCCAGCATGTTGGCCCAGGTCAAGACTGCCCAGGCCCGCGTCGATCAGGCCCTGCTCAACCTCTCGTACACCCGCGTCACCGCTCCTTCCTCCGGCATCATCAACAAGAAGAACGTGGAAGCCGGAGGCTACATCGCAGGCGGCCAGGATCTCCTCACCATCGTCCCCCTGGATAACCTCTGGGTCACCGCAAACTTCAAGGAGACGCAGTTGAAGGGCATGCACCGCTGCCAGGAGGTTGAAATCAAGGTCGACGCCCTCGGCGGACGCAAGTTCTCCGGCAAGATCTCCCAGATTGGTGGCGCCACCGGCTCACGCCTCTCGCTATTTCCGCCGGAGAACGCCACCGGCAACTACGTCAAGGTCGTCCAGCGCATCCCCGTCCGCATTGACTTCACCAACCTAAAGCAGGAGAACGGCGATTACGCTCTCCGCCCCGGCTTCTCCGTGACCCCGGACGTAGCCGTCAAAGGCACGGGCGACAACAAGAATGATCAGAACTGCGAAGCCGGCCTCCCCGAGCGCCAGAACCAGTAATCACCCGTTGCATCGACACCCGGGCCCGGCAACTCAAGAAGTTGCCCGGGCCTTTCCACTGACAAGCTCTCCGCCTCACCATGAGTCATGCTGAGCCAGGCGAAGAATCTCGGCAGTCGCTTTTGCCGCCGTCTCTGCCCTTCCTGCTTGTCATTCCCGTAGCAAACCGCTTTAGTGGCCCCAACGGGTGCGCCGTTCTTTGCGGTCCTATAGCGAAGGCGGGGTTATTGGGCGAAGATCGACCGCTTGGAACACCCCGTCCGGCCACCTTCGGAACTTCTTTATCGCCGCCGCCGGACAGACCCTCTCGTCTCACCTGTGATCCGCGGAGATCCATGGCCGATCTCAGAATCGGCCCAATCAGAATAGGTCCAATCAGTGAAGATCGGTGTTAAGCCTTCCGCGGACCAACGCTCTGCCGATAATGCACTCTGTGGAGGCCCAGTCATACCTTATTCGGCAGGTCTTACTGGGTCCCACTGGTCGTGGTCATCCCCGCACCGCTCGCCCGCTTCACCGGAATCGGCTTGTACTCCAGCGGCTGGCTCGGCGGCCCGTCGGTCACGGTATACAGCTCGCCTGCCCTCAGGTACATACGCTGCATCTCCTCGCCGTTCAGCGGGCGCGCCCCGCGCCGCCCAAAGACGGTCAGCTGATTTCCGCTCTCATCCACGGCCCGGTCGCGGTCCACGCCTTTTGAGATCATCAGCGCCGGCTCCTTCATCTTCTTCGTCGCAATCAGTTGCGGAACCGGCTGCGGGCTGAACCCGTAAAACTCCTTCTGCGACTTCGAGCTGAACAGTTGCACAATCCGCATCCCATTCTTGCCGTCCGCCACAAACGCAAACTGGCTGGAGCTCACCATCCCGATCTTGATGTCGTTGACATCGTTGATGGCTCCGCCCGCGTTGTAGATCAGATTCAGCTTCGGCTGCTCCGGCTTCTCCACATCAACGATCGCAATGCCGTTATGGCCCGCAGAGATATAGGCGTAAGTCCTTGCAACATAGACGTTTCGGGCGTCGTCGATCTTGAACATCCCCGCCGTCGGCTTCGGCTTATCCAGATGCGTGACGTCCAGCACCTTCAGGCCATCCTTATCCGTCACAAATGCATAGCGGAACTGCACGGAAAGCCCGGTCGGCTGATTCAGCACCGGCGCGCCAAGCTCCGCCGTGATCTTCGGATGCAGCGGATCGGCCAGGTCCACCACCACCAGCCCGCGGTCGCACAGGATGTACGCATACGTGCCCGCAATGGTGATTCGCCGCGCCCCATTCAG
>CAXTRZ010000168.1:0-5805 GCA_964246715.1 uncultured Acidobacteriaceae bacterium
CCGATGAATTTCTAGATGTTCTTCCAGGCGAGCGGAATCTGAGGATTTGCGGGCGTCCAGGCGACGGTATCCGTCTCCGGCTCCATATTGTCTACAGGGAGGGCGTCGAACTCGCGGTCGGTAGCGTCTGCGGGCGGCGGCAGGACGGGGTGAGCGTGGTTATCGATCAGTCTGATGGCGGCGATCTGCGCGGCGATGTCGGGGTCGATGTCGCGGTTTATATCGTGGTCTAGCGCCTGCTGGTGGGTCTGCCCAGGCGCAGAAGGCTGGTGCTTACGGCTTTGTGCCTTAGCAGGGGGGCAGGCAGCCAGGAGCGGCGAGAGAACGAGCGCCAACCAGAGGCAACGAGGCGAAACACGGCTTCCTGGAACGTTCACGAGAATGACGTTAGCACGGTGTAGTATCGCGGGCATTGGAGACACGACCGGGTTGTCTTATGTATTGCATCTAACGGAGCATCAGGTTAGCCATGCAGGCTTGGAGATGGCGCGAACGTCATGTGAGATTTTGCACCACATCGGATAGATGGATGAGCGCGAGAAGAAGGTTAGCGATGTTTCTGGAGGATGAAGATGGGTACGGAAAGCCACGGTTTTACGCCTGCAACGCTCGGCTATGATGTGGCACTCTCCACGGCGATTGCGGCGAACGGGGAGCCGGCGGCGGAGACGCAGAGGCCTGACGGGCCGCTATCTGGGCCGCTGTATGGAGAACTGCTGGACAAGATGCACCGGTACTGGATGGCTGCGAACTATCTGTGCGTGGCGCAGATCTATCTATTTGAAAATCCGCTGCTGCGGGAGCCGCTGACGAAGGAGCAGATCAAGCCTCGTCTGCTGGGGCACTGGGGGACGTCACCGGGGCAGAACCTGATCTACGTGCACCTGAACCGCCTGATCAAGGAGCATGACGCGAATGTGATTTACATCTCCGGGCCTGGGCACGGGGGGCCGTCTTTGAATGCGAACTCGTATCTGGAGGGCAGCTACACGGAGGTGCATCCAGAGATTACGCGGGATGAGGAGGGGATGCGGCTGCTGTTCCGGCTGTTCTCCACGCCGGGCGGGTTTCCGAGCCACTGCGGACCGCATGTGCCGAGCTCGATGCATGAGGGCGGGGAGCTGGGCTACTCCATGGTGCATGCGTTCGGCGCGGCGTTCGACAATCCGGATCTGATTGTGGCGTGCGTGATTGGCGATGGCGAGTCGGAGACGGGGCCGCTTGAGGGAAGCTGGAAATCGATCAACTTCTTGAATCCGGTGCGGGATGGCGCGGTGCTGCCGATTTTGCACCTGAACGGGTACAAGATCTCCGGGCCGACGGTCTCGGCGCGCACGGGCGACAAGGAGCTGGAGGCGCTGTACCGCGGGCGCGGGTATCACCCGTACTTTGTCGAAGGCGACGATCCGCAGGCGGTGCATCAACTGCTGGCGGCGGCGCTCGATGGATGCTACGAGGAGATACGCGCGATCCAGAAGGATGCGCGGGAGAACGGCTTCAAGAAGCAGCCGGTGTGGCCGATGATTGTGCTGCGGACGCCGAAGGGATGGACGTGTCCGAAGGAGGTGGACGGCGTGCCGGTGGAGGGGACGTTCCGGGCACACCAGGTGCCGCTGGCCTCCGTGCGCGACAAGCCGGAGCATCTGAAGGTACTCGAGGAGTGGATGCGGAGCTACAAGCCGGACGAGCTGTTCGACGCGGACGGCAGGTTGATCCCGGAGCTGGAGGAGCTTTCGCCGAAGGGCAACCGGAGGATGGGGGGCAATCCGCATGTGAACGGGGGGCGGCTGCTAACGACATTGGACCTGCCGGACTACTCGAACTATGGACTGGAGATTCCAGGGCCGGGGCAGGTGGTGGCGGAGGCTCCGCGCAAGCTGGGCGAGTTCTTCCGCGACATCTACAAGCTGAATCCGACGAACTTCCGGCTGTTCTGTCCGGACGAGACGGATTCTAACCGGCTGGAAGCTGTGTTTGAGGCGACGAAACGTTGCTTCATTGGGGAGATCGTTTCGATCGACGAGAACCTGAGCGCGGATGGGCGGGTGATGGAGGTGCTGAGCGAGCATTGCGGCGAGGGGTGGCTGGAGGGATACCTGCTGACCGGGCGGCATGGGCTGTGGACGTCGTATGAGGCGTTTGCGCAGATTGTGGACTCCATGGTGACGCAACATGCGAAGTGGCTGGAGCAGTGCAAGGACTTTGCGTGGCGCAGGCCGATCGGCTCCCTGAACGTGCTGCTAACGAGCCATGCGTGGCGCAACGACCACAACGGCTTCAGCCATCAGGCGACGGGCTTTGTGGATAACGCGATGGGGCGGCGGAAGGAGATTACGCGCATCTACTATCCTCCGGATGGGAACTGCCTGCTGAGCGTCTTCGACCACTGTTTGCGCAGCCGGAACTATGTGAACATCGTGACCTGCGGGAAGCAGCCGCAGCTGCAGTGGCTGAGCATGAGCGAGGCGCTGGAGCACTGCTCGCGCGGGGCTTCCATCTGGAAGTTTGCGACGAACGATGAGGGCGGCGATCCGGATATCGTGCTGGGGTGCGCGGGGGATGTGCCGACGATCGAGATCTGCGCGACGGCATGGCTGCTGCGGAAGCATGTGCCGGGCATCAAGGTCCGAGTGGTCAACGTGGTCGACCTGAATGTGCTGATGATGCCGGACGATCATCCGCACGGGATGGATAACATGTCGTTCAACGCGCTGTTCACGGAGAACGTGCATGTGATCTTCGCGTTCCATAACAATCGCTGGCTGATCCACCAGTTGGTGCATGGGCGCTCGAACGAGAGCCGCTTCCATGTGCGCGGGTATATGGACAAGGGCACAACGACGACGCCGTTCGACATGGTGGTGCTGAACGAGATGAGCCGGTATCACCTGGCGATCGAGGCGCTGAAGCATGTCTCGCGGCTGCGAAGCGAGGCTTCCAAGGCGATGGACATGTTCTACGAGAAGCTGGACGAGCACAATGCGTATATCCGGCGGCACCTGGAGGATATGCCGGAGATCCGCAACTGGTGGTGGACGCCGGACTTCCACGATCCGGATGCGCCGGCTCCGCTGGCGAAGGGACATGCGCGGCCGAGCACGTTTACAAACAGCTAAGGAGGACTAGCTGTTCGGGACGCCGAAGAGTTCGGCCATCTCTGCGTGAAGGAAGCCGCGGCCGGGACGGTAGGGCTGAATCCACTTGCCGTTGAGGACGAACTGCGGGATGGCGCGCTTGCCGACATTGGCGAGGACTTCGTCTGCGGCGCCGGGGACGGCCTCAATGTCGATCTCTTTGAAGGGGATGTTGTGCTTGGCGAGGAAGCGTTTGGCTTCGCGGCAATCGCGGCACCAGGAGGCGGAATAGACGGTCAGTTCCATGCCTTTAGTTTACCTTGTCCTCTTTCCGGGTTATCGCTTGGGAATGCTGCCGGGTCACTGCTCCTTGTAGTTGCGCATCAAGCCGCCGTCGAGGACGTAGGTGGAGCCGGTGATGTAGGCGGCTTCGTCCGAGGCGAGAAAGGCGACGAGCGAGGCGACCTCCTCCGGCGTGCCGAGGCGGCCGAGGGGGATGTTGTTGAGCAGGGCATCGAGCTTGGGCTTGTCCTGCAGGAGCGAGGCGTTGATGGGGGTGTTGATGGCGCCTGGGGCGACGTTATTGACAGTGATGCCGACCGGGCCGAGCTCCATGGCGAGATCGCGCATGAGCATGCGCATGCCGCCCTTAGCGGCGCAGTAGCTGGCGAAGTTAGGGAAGACCATGTCCTCATGAACGGAGCTAATGTTGATGACACGACCGGGCTTTTTGGCGGCGATGAGCTTTTGGACGAAGCGCTGCGTGAGGAAGAACGGGCCTTTGAGGTTGGTGCCCATGACGAGGTCATAGTCTTGCTCGGTGGCGTCTGGGAAGTAGGCGTGCTTTTCCACGCCGGCGTTGTTGACGAGGATGTCACATCCTCCGAGCTGCTGCCAGGCCTGCTCGACGAGGTTCTGGACGTCCGCGGTGATGGTGACGTCGGCCTTGACGAGGATGGCCTTGCCGCCGAAGGACTCGATCTTGCCCTTGACGGCCTCGGCGGCGTCTTGGTGGCCACGGTAGTCGACGACGACGGATGCGCCTTCGCTGCCGAGACGCAGGGCTATGGCTTCTCCAATGCCGGAAGAGGAGCCGGTGACGATTGCGACTTTACCTTCAAAGCGGGATGACATCAGCGGCGCTCCCTGTGAGATCACTGGTGCGGGGTACCTTGTTTCCTTGATAGATGCAGTCTTCGAGACAGTCGTTTTTTCCCGAACCGCTTCATTGGTCGTTTTCTGCGCGAAGCCGAGACTTCGATGTCTGCTGCTGTTCCGTGCTTTTCTGTAGACCCATGCGCCACCGCGCGGTATTGTGTCCGGAGGCCCCCGCACCCAGAGATTGAATTCCGGAGAAAAGCCTATGCCCGCTTTCGCAGGTCTCGATATGTATGCCCATCCAGGGGACGCCGTGATGAGCTGGCTCCTGGCCAACACCAACCTGGTCTGGACCGGCTACTACCTTGCTCCTTCACCCAGCCATGGCGATAAGACGTGGATGGGAACCCGTGCCGGTCTGCAGGCGGCCGGGTGGGGGATTGCGCCGATCTATGTGGGCCAACAGGTGATCCGTCCCGGCAGCCTGAATCCGAGCACCGCGACAGGAACCGCGGACGGCCAGCAGGCAGCAGCGCTGATGGCGTCAGAGGGGTTCGCAGGCGGCTCCTGCGTGTATCTCGATCTGGAGAACGGCCCGCCTATTCCGCAGGCGCTGCAGGACTATACGACCGCGTGGTGCGATGCGGTCTCCGCGGGAGGCTACTTGCCGGGGATCTACTGCAGCCATACCTTCGCCATTGATGTGCATACCTTGCGTCCAGCCGCGCGGATCTGGGCGTTCAAGGTGGAGACCAACACGCCGCATCCGGTGCCGAACCCGTTTCCCGATCCTCATCCATCCGGCTGCGGCTACGTTGGATCGTATATCTGGCAGCTTGGGCAGAACTGCAGGCTTGCCCTGACCCTGCCCACGGTCACTTCGCTCAGCGCAGACCTGAGCACGGCGATTATGGTGGATCCGGGAGCTCCTGACTAAGTTCCGCAGTGGGACGACTGCTCTGGGCGGCTGAACCGCGGCGGTCGCGGAAGAAGCTGGTGAGCATTTGGCTGCACTCAGCGTCGAGAAGTCCGGAGGTGACTTCGACGCGGTGGTTGAGGCTGGGATGGTTGAGGACGGTGAGGGCTGAGCCGCAGGCGCCTGCCTTCGGGTCGGGCGCGGCGTAGACGAGGCGGCGGATGCGGGCGTGGAGGATGGCGCCGGCGCACATGCTGCAGGGCTCGAGGGTGGTGAAGAGGTCGCAGTCTTCAAGGCGGTAGTTGCCGAGGGCTGCGCCGGCGAGGCGAAGGGCGACGATCTCTGCGTGCGCGGTGGGGTCAGAGTCGGCGATGACGCGGTTGCGGCCGCGGGCGATGATCTGGCTGTCGCGGACGACGACGGCTCCGACGGGAACTTCGCCGGAGGCTTGGGCGAGGCGGGCTTCGAGGATGGCCTCGCGGAGGAAGGCTGAGCCGGCGAGCTCCATGGTCAGGTCTGGGTCCGGGTTTGGGTGCGGGTATGGGTCTGGGATCACGTCCGGGCTCATGCGGGGGAGACTTTGTCCGCCTGCTCGTCGGCGAGGATCTGGGCGCGGGTGCGTGGTTTGGACTCCGGGCCGAAGTAGCGCTCGATCTCCTTGGCGAGGGAGAGGAGCGCGGGCTGACGCTTGGCGAGTTCCTCCGGATTGAGTGAGAA
>CAXTRZ010000169.1:0-268 GCA_964246715.1 uncultured Acidobacteriaceae bacterium
TCGCAACCCCTGGTCTGCGATCCCCAACGCGGTGCTCATCCAGCACGGCCTCGCGCTCATACAAGCTGCTGCGAGCGTAGGTCACGGCCTCCCGCGCATGAGCGACGCGGTCGGGGTTATGGCTCTGTGCCTGCGCCCGTTCGCGGGCTTCAGCCACGACGTGCTGCGGCTGGTTGCCGTACTCGGCGGCAAGTTCCCGATGCGCCGACAATACGTCGGCAGGTGTCATCGTGTGCTTCTTCTCTCGGGTGGAGCGCGCGGCGATCTC
>CAXTRZ010000169.1:278-5725 GCA_964246715.1 uncultured Acidobacteriaceae bacterium
ATCCCGACATCCTCGACCGTGTGATGACTATCCACGGCCAGGTCGCCCGCCGCGGGCGGGGGCGCCGCGGGCCGAGCCCGGCGGGGGCGGCGCCGCCCCCCCCCCGCTTCTCCATCTCTTCCTTGATCTTCTCGCGGCGCTGGCTGGAGGCTTTCAGATAATCGCCCGAGTAGGACTTGATTTCGGGAGCACCGCTCTCTCCGGGCTCGATCTCATAGCCCAGCGAGCGTAGCCGATACGTCAACTCCGACTGATAAACTGCCGTGACAAAGTTCTGGCTTTCAAAGAACGGCTGCTCCTGCAAGGCTCGTGTGGTTCCATCCGCACGCTGGGTCACATTGAAGATGACGGCATGAGTATGAAGCTGCGGAGCAGCGTATCCATCGACCGGACGGGCGGTGTCATGCTCGAACTTCGCGGCAAGGAACTTGCCCGTTTGTTCGGCTGATTTATTCCCGCCAAGACGGGCGTGCGTGTACTTCTCCAACTCCTCCAAAGCCACCGTGACCGCCGCACGATGCGCTTCGCGGATGCGGTCATCGACACCGACCAGGGCGGTCAACGAGACAGACTTTGCGGGCGCAAACATCGCATCCCAGCCGGCACGGTGAGCCACGGCCTTCGTCGTAGAGCCATCGCGGTTGGTGTATTCAGTAGCAATCCGATGGCGCACCATCTGTTCGCCGGTCACAGGATGCTGGCCTTCCGTGAGGCGCGAAAACTCCAAAGCGGAGACTTCGCCGAAGACGCCCATCGACTCGGCCAATTTGCCCTGCCACTCACCCTTCACCTGATCGCCCTGGGCGTAGTAGTTCTGTGTGGGCGAGGTGTAATCGAGCTTGTGATAGGTTTGCGCCTGAGCCGCGTTCAGAGGTTTGGAGATGTCGAGCATAGCCTATGTCTCCCGGATCAAAGCGGGGCCTAACGCCTGTTCTTCTTCAAGTTCTTCATCCTCTGAAGGGCTAGGTGTTAGCTCTTCTACCTGCTGCACGGCAGCGGGTGTAGGCGATGCAATCGGAGCACGTTCTTTATCGTGTGGACCGTCACTTTCGGTCGCCGGAGAAGTGTCTTCCTTCTCCTGGAATTCTTGCTCTGGCGTGGGTGCTGGCACATTCTGCTCCAACGTGTCCGGGTTGAAGCGCAGTCCGCCTGCCGTCTTCCGTGGCAGGAAGCCCGGCGTCGGTGTCGGCAGGTCCATGTAGTCGAAAGCGAACCGCGCCACGCTGTTGCCTAGCTTGAGATAGGCATGCCGATCATCGAGACCGGATATCTCCGAACCCATAACTAGCGGTTCGATCTGACGCTCGACGGTGAAGTTGTGACCGGAACGCGTACCGTCGAATTTCGTCTCCTTCAACCGCTCGATCTCCACCTTGCCGATTGCCTCGGATATCCACTCGGCGGCCTTCGGTTCGGCGGTCTTCATAAAGATTTTGGTGGCGGGCTGGGACAGCATCACTTCGGCAAGATGGCCATAGATGACCTCAAGCTGGGCCTTGCCCTGAAAGCCAAGGATGAGCGGGTTCTTGGACTTCCTGTTCTCCGTAATCGCGGTATGAAGCTGCGGCAACCGTTGCAAGCTCGCCAGCTCATCGATGACAAACCATACTGGCTTTTGACCGGGCTGCGGAGCCGTCAGAAGCCGCATCACCAGCAGGTCAATCCAGAGTGAATGCAGAGGACGAAGTGTGTCCCGCTCCGGTGGACGAGACGTAATGAAGATCCACCCTTCACGCTTCTTCGACCAGGTACGCGCATTCCAGACCGCACGTTTTTCCTCGCGCTCTGGAAGCATCCGAAACGACTTTGCGACCAACCCGAGTGAAGACAGAACACCCGCCCGCTGCGGGCCTGCCTTTCTATCGATATAGAAGGCCATCTCCGTCCCATCCACCATCTTCATCAACTCCGTATCGCTCGACATCCACGCGGCAAGCTGGTGTGGTGTCGGACCGCGCTTCAACAGATGGGCGAAGATTTGGGCGGGCGTTTCATGAAAAAACTCATCGACCTTATCGGTCTTCGGGGCGTACAGGGACGTGGCAATGGCATAGGCTTCATCCTCCGTTTCCAGCTCTTGCGCCGGTCCCCAATAAGGGCAACGGGCATCAAGTGGATTCAGCACGATGTCTCCACGTTTGGCGTCATAGAATCGCTGGATATATTCGCACGCCGGGTCATAGACGATGGCAGAGTCACCCCGGCCTCTGATCTGGCGAAGGCACTGCATGATGAGCTGCGTTTTGCCAACTCCTGTATCGCCCATGAGTTGGAGATGCTGTGCTTCCTTGTGGAGCGGAATCCGCATCATGTGACCCGATTCAGTCGTTTTGAAGCCCAAGCCGTCGCCCTTCTGCGCCTTGTTGAACTCGGTCGGATCGAGCATTCGAGGGCCGCGAAGAACGCGGCCATACTTCATCTCTTTGAAACGCCGGATGTCTTTCGGAACCGCCAAAGCAAGCAAGAGCCCAAGACAAAGTCCACCCTCGATCATGCTGAGGGAAAACAGCCGCCAAGGGCTGGCGCCACCGTAAACGACATCATGCTGCCAACGGTACATCGAGGCATCGGCCAGCTTCTCTGCGGGGCCGCGAAACGGGAAACGATAACCCTGGGCACGAGCAAGTTCGGACAGGGCGAACGGCATACGTTTGCCATTCGGCAGGGTCAACTCACCCTCAGCGAAGTCGATGGGCATGGCGAGACGCGGCTTCGCTTTCGAGCCACCGAGATAGAGGAGCCGGTAGCTCTGGTGGGCCCGGAAAACGCTGCCAACACCAGCCCGAACATAGTCGGTAATGTACGCCTTCTGGAGTGGCGGGAGTTGGAACGTGAATCGCTGCCAGGCAAAGAACAACGTCAGCATCAACGCCCCGGCGACAGCGCAATAGCTCATCAACGGAACGTGCGGGGGCCAAATGATCGTCTCTTTTCTACCCCATTGTGTTGCCATCGATCACTCCTTTCCTGCGGGTTGCGTGTACTGCTGCATGACTTCTTGCGCGGCCTTGTGCTTCTCTTTTCGCACCATAGTCATAGCTTCGGTGATCCACGCGGAAGAAACCTTCTCACCCAGGGCCAGCGGCTTCAGAAGGTTCACCAGCAGCATCCGTGTAGCGATCAGTTCGGTGAAGACGGCGTCACCGGAGGAGTGCCGCGCCTCACGCAGGAGCACGTCTCGTGCCCATTCACCTAATGCCTTCTGTTGAGAGCGGGCAGTGGTGGCAAGTTCAGACAACTCTGCCTCAGTGAGCTTGACGTTGGCGGAACACACTCTTCCGGTTCGCCCTTGAGAACGATGTAGTCGTTCTCCAAGCCTGAGCGGGTCTGGCTGTTTGTGGGATTGCATCATTACCTCCGGCGATGGGTTCCTATAAGAACCTGCAAGATTCCTATAGGAACCCACCCGCTTCTAAGTCCCTGATTGTGGAGCGAGATTCCGATAGGAATCTTTGCTCCTCAAAACACGCCCATCCGAGGGATGGAGTGTCAATCTTCTTCCGGTGCGCAGCACCGCTGTGGTCTTGCCACAGATGTTGGTGCGGGATCATGCCTTTGATCCCGCCACAGATGCCGGTGCTTGTGGTGACGATGATGCAGACATCGCGGGCTTCTTTCCGGGCTGCTCCGAGGCATCATTGGCTGCGGCGCGGCGAATGCGAAGCGTCGGCGTGATGCGCTGCGCTTCGGGCGACTTCAGGAAGTCCTGAAAGTCGCGATCTTTTCCGAAGACATAGGCCAGTGCTTGCTCGACGACATCGTCGGCCGACGCGCGAATGAAAGCGGCGTACTGATCGACCTGCGTAGCAGTCGAATCAGTGAGACGGATGGAAGCGCTGAGGTGACGGGTTTGAGTGACTTCAAGTAACGGCATGACGTTCTCCTTTGGGTGATGAAATTAGGCGAGCTTTCTACGTGCGACCATCCGCTCTGCGGTGGCCGCAATCTCCCGCGCACGAGCATTGCAAAGTGCTGCGGGAAGTTCGGCACCCCGACGGATCTTGAGCATGGTGATGACTTCCTCGATCGGTGCGCCTTCGAGCAGCCATTGACGAGCGGAAGCGACATCAATCGTGCGTTGCGCGTAGTACAGAGGATTGGGCTTGTCCCACTGGCGCGTGGCCAGCTCGTGGGTCAGCTTGCCGGCATCCTTCCCTTGAGCAAGCTGATGGCAAGCCCAGGCCCAATCCAGCTCCGAATGACTGTCCTTATGAGTGCCGCCAGAGCGCGCGGTCCCGCGAAGCGGCAGCGCGGCAATAGCTGCAACATCCGGCAACCGGAAGTCCTCAGGACTGTAGGTGGCATGGGATAGGTATTCGACCGCGACGCAGTGCGCGGGAGAATACTTGTGGTTCAAGAAACCGGGGACGCGAAGCACCCGGTTGCAATCTGTGCAAGCGGGGTCGCCGCCGAAGGCGGACGCGAGCCGCTTTAGCGTGACTTCCTGCGTCGCGAAGTCGAAGCCCTCGACGCGCCAAAGAACCTGGTACTTGCCGTGGGAGGTGCAGAGGATCGCGCTCGGAACGGGCAGGCCATCCGATGCCCGGAGCGCAGCGAGCCGGGCATCGCCATCCTCGTCGATGTCCAAGTACAGAGGCCTTATGTGGTCGATGCACACTCTTTCGTGCGCTTCCGGCTGCCAGAGCGAAGCGGATTGGCAGCCACGTAGGTGTTGGCCCCGGCGTGATTCTCATGCGCGAGCCAGCCGAGGTAACGAGGCGCGAGCGCCTGTTCCAGCGTGACAACACGCTGCTGCGTCTTTGCCGGGATCTCCGTGCGTAGCAGGAGAGCAATCGTCGAGCGAGGAGCGAAGCTACGAGCGAGAAAGTCTTTGGCTGTTTGGATCATCGGTCCACCTCCTCTGCTTCTATTGCGAGCGCGTATGTCACGGGCCTTTAGCAACCGAAGAAGTCCGGCTCGATGCCGGACCTCTCGGTGAAAGGAAAGGCCTAGGCGGCCACTTCCTCTTCGGTGAGTTCTTCATCGTCTTCCACCGCCGCCTTGGCGGCGCGGTCCAGCTTGAGGATCGAGCTCACCCGAACCTCCCAGACCGTCTGCTCCGAGTCGGTCTTCGTGCTGGTGAACTTCCGGCTGCGATACTCGCCCTCGACCATGATGTGAGCGCCCTTGGTCAGCTTGGCGGCGAACTCTCCGAGCTTGCCGAAGACAACGCAACGGTGCCAGTCCGTGTGCTCGATGTACTTGCCGTCCTTCTTGTAGGAGGACTTGGTTGCGAGGGAGAGAATGGTGAGGCTGCGGTCGTTGTTGGTGCGAACTTCTGCGTCGTTGCCGAGGAAGCCGATGAGGGTGACTTTGTTGGTGTACATGGTGGTGATCTCCGTTTCGTGTGTATTCCCGTTAGCTGCTCGGGTCACCCTTCGCGAAGCGAGCGAGTGGGCCCGGCTCCCAAGTGCCAAGGAGTGCTTTCTTGGCGGGGCCCGGAAGAA
>CAXTRZ010000170.1:0-5706 GCA_964246715.1 uncultured Acidobacteriaceae bacterium
AGGACGGCCGCGTGCCCGCCCCGGTGTCGGTGAAGACGGGCAAGAGCGCCGCGGAGCAGGTGGAAGACCCGGAGCAAAAGGGCTGGGAGAAGAAGGGTGGGGGGAGGGTGAAGGCGCCTCATCCGCTGGTGGTGTTTTTGGTTGGGGACTCGCCGACGAGCGGGATCAACGAGACGCAGTTCAGGCAGGCGGTGGCGCAGTTTCGGAAGATCGCTCCGGAGCAGGACTGGTTGAACGTTGTGGGGCCGAATTTTACGGGGTCGGGACCCTCGCTGCACGCGCTGCTTAATGAGGAGAAGAAGGCGAGCCTCAAAGATGTCAAGGTGGATGTCGCCAGCGGGTCCATCAGCGACTGGAGATGCGAGGACCTGCTGCCGGCCGGCAAGCCGAATGGGGAGGATGGGATCTGCACGGACGGCGCTGCGGCACCGGACAGCTTTGTGTCGTTTGAGGTGGACTTTGCGTGGGAGGCGCAGCAGACGGAGCGGTATCTGGAGAAAAAAGGGAAGCTGCGTCCTGAGCAGATTGCGCAGTTGAGCGAGGACGAGAGCGGGTTTGGGGCGCTGAGCAGCGAGAGCGGGGACGAGGACAAGCAGATGAAGGAGATTTTGCGGTTGACCTTTCCGCGGAACATCTCCCACCTGCGAAGCGCGTATGAGAAGAACCGGGTGTGGGGTTTTGGGAGCTCGAACGAGGGAACGAACAGCATCAACCTGAATCTGGACTTTGACGAGACGCATGAGGCGGACGAGGCGGTCCCGGAGTTTTCCAACAAGCAGATGCCGGTCTCGCAGGATGCGACGCTGAGCCAAGTGACGGCGATCCTGGAGCAGAGGCACATTAAGGCGGTGCTGCTGAGCGCGACCGATGTGCTGGACGAGTTGTTTGTGGCGAAGATTCTGGCGCGGCAGGCTCCGAACCTGGTGGTGGTGGTGCGGGGAACGGATGTGCTGTTTCTGCGCTCCGGCGATGGCGGGGTGTACCACAACATGTATGCGGTGGGGCCGTGGCCGTTGATTCCGAAGAACTACTACTGGAGCGAGCGGGAGCCGCGCATGGGGCTGCGAGACTTTCCGAACGATCACGCGGAGGGCTTCTACACGGCGACGCGGTATCTGATTGAGGGGGCGAAGACGCTGCGGAAGGTGCAGGATTACAGTTCACCGCTGACGTGGACGCAGCGGCCGCCGCTGTGGCTGCTGTCAATTGGGCATGGGGCGTACTGGCCGCTGGCGCTGCTACCGAAGGAGGAAGACTCGAACAAGGACGTAAAGCGGGCGGGAATGAGCCTGCCGAAGCTGCCGAACTTGGCGGAGAAGGAGGGATTGACGGGGGACGACAACCGGCCGCAGGTGACGCAACTGCTGTGGATCATCGGGGCGTGTCTGCTGTGCCTGATGCATATGGGGAAGTGTCTGAACTGGCGGGGACTGGCCGGGATTGGAGCGCGGTATGGGATCAGCGAGGAGAGCACGCGGCCGCCGAAGCTGAGGCTGCAGTTGGGGATGAGCCTGCTAGGGATGCTGATGCTATGCCTGCTGTGCGGGCCGGAGAAGATTCCGTCTCCGCGGCAGGACTGGACGTGGGCGCTTCCGCTGTTGATCGGCGGGGTGGCGCTTTGGGTGGCCGCGGCGAGGAGCTTGCTGCAACTGAACCATCCGAATGCCGCGAGGAGATCGAGGCATTTGGAAGAGACGTTGATGTGGTGGCTTGCATTTCTGGGGGTGACGGCTCTGCTGTGGTGGATGGTATGGGAGCTGCTTCCGGCGCAGGGCGAGCCTGCGGAGGGATTGAAGGAGTTCTTTGTGTACCGGTCGCGGTATCCGCTGAGCGGCGCTTCGCCGGTGCTGCCGCTGCTGCTGACGGTAGGGGCGTTGATCGTGTACCTGCTGAATCACTTGGACCGGTTTACGTTTAGCGAGACGATGCGGCCGCGGCTTCCGAGCAGGGTGACGGGCGTTCCGAACTGTCCGGATGAGCGGGTTTTGGCGCCCCTGAACGGACTGCTGGCGTATCCGCCGGAGCCGCCCGCGATCAAGCGCAAGCTGGGGATGCTGGGGATCATCACGTTTAACAGTTTGATTGTGGTGATGACGATTGAACTGACGCCGAAGATGTTCGACGGAGGCGTGCTGGCGGCGGTATGCGGGCTGGCGATGTTTGCGGTGCTGCTGGCGCTGCTTTGGGATCTTGCGATGGCGGCGTATCTGTGGCGGCAGTTGAAGCTGCTGTGCCTGGAGCCGCTGGAATCGTCCGCCCTGCGGGCAGGGTTCAGCAGCGTGTGCGGAATCGCGTGGAAGGACCTGTGGCTGCTGCCGCAGGCGCACAAGGGGCTGAGCCAGTACAGGACGCTGAGCCGCGCGCTGGAGCAGGCGGGTCGCACGCCGCTGAAGGATGAGGCTGACGCCGTGGCGGGAGTCAAGGAGCCGCTTGGCAAGCTTTGGGCGCTGCGAGATGACGCCGCGGATCTGGAGGCGCGGTGTGTGCTGCTGGGGCAGAAGGAGCAACGTGCAAGGCTGACGAAGGATCGGCAAGGCGCGGAAGATGCCAAGACGGAGCTCCGTAAGGCGCTCGCGAAGAAGGCGAAGGTGCAACTGGAGACGATCGCGAAGTTTGGCGAGGTACAGGGCGGCCTTGAGGTGACGGCACAGGAGGTGCTGAAGAGATTGAAGGAGTCCTGGGCGGATGAGGTGGGGCTAGTCACCGCAGTGGATGAGACGCGCGAGAAGGGGAAGCAGGCGGCGGAGGGCGGCGGAATGAGCGTGTCGAAGCTGCGGACGGCATGGCGCGAGGACATCCACGAGGCATTTCCGAGGGCGGTCTTCCGGCAGAAGGACGAGGAGAAGGACGATAAGGCCGTGCAGACGATTCGCGAGGAGTGGATTGCGCTGATCTACCTGCACTATATCCGGATGGTGTTGATTCAGATTCGGAGCAGGCTGCTGACGTCGGTGACGCTGTACCTGCTGCTGGTGTTATCCGTGACGTCATATCCGTATCTGAACCGGCATGTGCTGATCCTGGCGCTGGCGGTGGTGTTTGCGATTCTGGCGGCAACGGCGGTTACGACGTATGCGGCGATCAACCGCGATCCGATTTTGAGCCGGACGACGGAGAGCGAGCCAGGGAGACTGGATCTTGACTTTTACATGCGGGCCGCTTCCATGGTGGGTGTGCCGCTGCTGGGACTGGTTGCGTCGCAGTTTCCTGAGGTGAGCAGCTTCCTGTTTTCGTGGATTGAGCCGGGGATGGCGGCGGTGAAGTAATGATTTCCGGCGGTTTGATGAAGATGGAGTTTGAGGAGGGAGTATGGCTCGTCCGTTGGTGTTGATTCACGGGTATTCAGCCGGAGGCCTGGATTTTTCCATGCTGGCGCTGACGCTGCAGGATGCCGGGGTGCAGGCGATGGATATCAACATTGGAAATTACATCTCGCTGAATAACGAGATTACGGTAAAGGATATAGCGGAGGGGCTGGACCGTGCGTTTCGCATGACTCCAGCGCTGAACGCCGTGCAAGAGTTCGATGCGGTGGTGCACTCGACGGGAATGCTGGTGATCCGGTCGTGGCTGACGAACTATGGCGCGGCGGTGGACTCCAATGTGCGGCTGCGGCGGCTAAAGCATTTGATTGGGCTGGCCCCGGCGACGTGGGGGTCGCCGCAGGCGCACAAGGGACGGACATGGCTGGGTACGATGGTGAAGGGCAATAAGCAGATTGGCCCGGACTTCATGAATGCCGGCGATGAGGTGCTGGACGCGCTGGAGCTGGGGAGCAAGTTTACGTGGGACTTGGCGCACGCCGATCTGCTGGGGCCGGTGCCGTACTACGGCAAGGGAGGCAGCACGCCGTATGTGTGCGTGTTCATCGGCAACACGCCATATGAGGGGCTTTCCAGCGTGGCGAACGATCCAGGGACGGATGGGACGGTGCGGTGGTCCGGGTGTGCGCTGAATACGCGGAAGATTGTGGTGGATCTGACGCGGACGCCGGACAAAAAAGACGGCAAGGCCGCATCCAGGGTCTCGATTACGCCGTGGGAGAGTGACCGGCTGGATATTCCGTGTATTCCGGTGAACGGCAGGAATCATGCGACGCTGATCAGCAATCCTGACGCGGCAATGGTAAGGCTGATGGCCGAGTTCCTGAAGATCGCAGACCAAGCGGATTACGATGCGTGGATGAAGGAGGCGAAGGCGTTCGGCGATGCGAACTGGGCGCCGATGAAGGTGAATCCGGGCAAGGCCGCGGCGGGGTTAGGGGCGGATGTGAAGAAGTTCTTCGGGCATCTTTTTCACTTTTCCGAGACGGAGATGGAGGGGTGGCAGCAGTTTGTCGTGCATGCGCGGGATGAGCGTGGGGATGGAGTGACGGATTACCTGATCGACGTGCTGCGATGGGACGACGAGGTGAACGGCTTCGTTCCTTTTCAGGAGATGTATACGGATGTCCATGCGTACACGACGGACCCGAGCTACCGGTGCTTTCATATCCGGCTGCCGGAGGGAATCAGCGCCTCGCATGTGCGAATGAAGCTGAGGGTTCATGCTTCGACGGGGACGGAGCTGATGGCGTATCAGGGGTACAGCAGCGATGACGACGGACAGAAGATGACCGCGACCGCGAAGCCGGTGGAGATTGAGATTACGGCGCCGGAGGGGATGAAGCCGTTTCTCTTCTGTCCGTTTACGACGACGCTGGTGGAGATCATTTTAAATCGGGAACCGAGCCCGATGGATGCGTTCAGCCGGGTGTTCAACTTCCTGCCGACACCCGTCAAGCCAGCCAAGCAGGGCGCCGGGTAGGGGGAAACGGATGGGGTGAACGTGCTATTGTGGGAGGCTGTGAGCACCCTCCCCACGCACGAGCAGAAGACGCCGGAGCAGGCTGCGGGGCCGGTATGGCGGCAGGTGTGGGACCGGGTGACGCTGCGGGGCGAGGCGTATCGCAGCCGGCGTGTGGCGGTGCGGAGGACGTACCTGCTGCTGCTGGCGATGTCGCTGGTATTTGGGGCGATGAGCGGGCTGATGCTGGTGTATTCGGTGGACCTGCCGCAGATGGAAGAGCTGGCCAAGTACCGGCCGAACACGACGACGGAGCTGCTGGACAGCAAGGGCAGGGTGATTGGGAGTTTTGCGCTGGAGCGGCGGCTGGTGGTGCCGTACAGCGACTTTCCGCCGGTGCTGCGGCAGGCGATCATCTCGATTGAAGATAAGAGCTTCGAGCGCAACTGGGGGGTGAACCTGGTACGGGCGATCGGTGCGGCGTACGCGGACCTGCACTCGGGGAGCCGGGCGCAGGGGTCATCTACGCTGACGATGCAACTGGCGCGGAACCTGTTTCTCTCCGCGCAGAAGACGTATGGGCGCAAGCTGCAGGAGATCTTCCTGACGGTGCAGATTGAGCGGCGATTTACGAAGGACCAGATCTTCGAGCTGTATGCGAACCAGATCTACCTGGGGCATGGGCGGTACGGGTTTGAGGCGGGAAGCGAGTTTTACTTCTCCAAGCATGTAAAGGAGCTAACGCTGCCGGAGGCGGCGCTGCTGGCGGCGTTGCCCAAGGGGCCGGAGTACTACTCGCCGCTACGGAACCCGGAGCGGGCGCTGCGGCGGCGGAACCTGGTGCTGAGCGAGATGGAGCACGATGGCAAGATCACGCCGTTCCAGGCGGATGAGGCGAAGGCCGCGCCCTTGGGGCTGAAG
>CAXTRZ010000171.1:0-5698 GCA_964246715.1 uncultured Acidobacteriaceae bacterium
CACCACCCCTGAACTCGTGGTCCTTTGCCCAGCTTAGCCACACCTTTCTCTACGCCTTACCAGCAAAGACCAGTCCAGCAAAAAGATCAGCAAAAGCCCGCGTCACCCCATGGTGGAACCTAGCGCTAAAACAGCCGCATCCGGAACAGCTCATCCAGAACAGCTCGTCCGGAACAGCGGAATGGATGCGCCCATCCGCCTGTATCCCGCGGCGCTGGGATGCAGATGATCTCCTGACTCCGGCCCTGCCGCCGGCCGCTCCTGATGCTGCGGGTTTGAGGGAGATTGCGGGGATGACAGCCGCACTACGCCTGGTAGCCCATAGTGGCGAGGACCTGCCGCATATACGCGAAGCTGGAGGTGACGCCGGGCATGGGATCGTTCTCCTGGATCTCGTACTCGAGATCGACGAATCCCTTGTACTTCGTCGCAATGAGCGCCTTGAAGATCTCCGGTATGGGGATCTTGCCCTCGCCGACGGCCACCTGGCTCTCCTTGACCTTGAGGTCTGAAAGGTCTTTGATATGCATGTTGAAAAGCCGCGGGCCTACCATATGAATTGCTTCGACTGGATCGGTGCCGGCGCGCTCGGTGTGGCCAATGTCGATGCAGCAGCCGATGCGTGGGTCCATGTTCTTGACCAGCTTGAGGATGTCGAGCGGCGATTGCCAGAGCTTATCCTCCGGACCGTGGTTATGGATGGCAAGCTTGATGTCGTACTGCTTCACAAACTTCTCGACGCGCGGCAGGCTCTCGGGGCTAGGGTCGCCGCCAACGATGACAGGGATGCCGGCGCGCTTGGCGTACTCGAACTTGGCGCGGATGTCGTCGTCCTCGTCCTTGGGAAAGTAGATGGCGCCGCAGGCATGGAGCTTGATGCCGTTGCTTTGATAGTCGGCGACAGCGGCGGCCTCCGCTGCGGGATCGGTGGGAAGGTGGTCCTTCACGTCCTTGCAGTTGAGGTCGCGGACGTTAAGCTGCTTGAGGAAGCCGATCATCTGGACCCGCGAAAAGGCCCGGAAGGTGTAGCTGGCGATGCCGAGCTTGATGGGCGAGGGCGGCAGGGCGGCGAGCGTGGCGGGCAGGGTGGAGGCTGCGGCGGCAATGGCTCCGGTGCGAAGGAGGGTGCGGCGGGTGAGCGGATGGCGCATGGGTGAGTCTCGTCCTTGTGAAGTTCAGAGTGGTGTGGTGAAGCAGACAGGTGGCGACAGCGGTGCGAAGAAATCCAAGCGGCATCATAGTCCGCGCAGGGGTGGATGTGCGAACGGCCCAGGAATGGAGCGATAACCAGTGAGCCTATTTCGGCATCCGAAGGCAAAGCAGCATGGGAGCGAAGGCTATGAAAGCAAGCAAGATAGTCATAACTGCCGGCGCGTTGGGCCTGGCGGCGCTGGGCGGATGTAAAAAGACCGCGGATAACAAGATCAACTTCAAAAGCGCGATCGACACCTACTACGCATCGCGTCCGGCATGCCTGTGGGCCGACCCCGTCAAGTTCCCGGTACAGGCGGATACGTCCGACACCAGTAAGACACAGGGCTATGACGCGCTGGTGGATCAAGGGCTGCTACAGCGGACCACAGCCGAAAAGAAGGTCTTCATCGTGGCGTCCAAGCAGGTGACGAACTACGACCTCTCCGGCAAGGGTCGCGATGCATGGACGCCGGATCCGCAGCAGCCCGGCTACGGCAACTTCTGCTATGGCAAGCCGACGGTCTCGACCATTGAGAACAACACCCCCACGACAGACCAGCCCGGCGCCACCACTACGGTCAACTACCAGACGACCATCTCCGGCGCTCCAGGATGGGCGACTGCGGCGGAGACAGAGACTGCGTTTCCCGGGGTGCAGGCGCAACTAGCAGGGCCGGTAGCCGGAACGGCAACGCTCACCAACACGCCAAACGGTTGGGCCGTGACCTCCGGGCCTGCCTCCACGCACGCCCATACCCCGGCAACTAAGGCAGATGGAGCAGTGGTGCAGTAAAGGCATTCCTCATCAAGATGGCTCTTCGCTTAGCGCACGCGAAGGGCCACTCTGCCTTTGAAAGAGTCAATCGTTAGACTAAGTCCGGACTTAAAGTCTCTGAATAGAAGACTTTGCAAGAAGAGGTAGGGGAGGGTGGGTATCCGCGCCACGCTCTGCTCTACAATTAATGCCATGCCAGAATGCCTGTTTTGCAAGATCGGTGCGGGAACCATCCCGGTGATGGCGCTGCATCAGGACGAGCGCTGCTTCGTCTTTCCAGACATCAATCCTCAGGCTCCGACGCACTTCCTCGTCATTCCAAAAGAGCACTTCGCGGACGTGACGGAGGTTCCGTCTGAGCTGCTCGGTCATCTGTTGCATGTGGCGGCAGGCTTGGCGAAGAAGATGCTTCCCGGCGGCCATCGCGTGGTGGCAAACACCGGGCCGGACGGCGGACAGACCGTGCAGCACGTTCACTTGCATGTGCTGGGTGGACGAGGGATGCGCTGGCCTCCAGGCTAATGGAGGGTGGAACAAGAGAAGGCAAGGGGATTGTTCCCTTGCCCTCTTTGTTGCTGAACCACGCTCTACTGGTTGTAGTTTGCCTCGTCCACATCCTCAATGCCATATCGCCGCAGCAGATTAGGCAGATTCTGAGAGAACGCCGCGCGCGGCATGACCGTATCGCAGCCCGCCTCGACGGCCTTCGCCTTCAGGTCTCCCTGCAGGTGCGAAAGGAAGCCAATGATGGATGCGGTCTTCTTCAGCTTGGCCTTCAGCTTGGGAATTAGCGTCATGGGTTTTGCGTTCGCATTGTTTAGATCGAAGACAATCAGCGCCGGACGATCATCGTCCTCGCCTGTGGTGAGCTGCGCGATAGCCTCCTTATCGTTTTTGACAAAGGCCACCTTGACGCCGAGCTTGCGCGCCGTCTCCTGGATCTTGGCCGTGATGAACAAGTCCTCAATGAAGAAGTAGATGTGCGTCGGCGCATTCTCCGGAATGGGAACGCTGCGGCCCTGCGAGTAATCAATGGGCTGCGAGTCGCTCTGGTAGCTGGGCCGGCGATGATGACCGCCATGGCTGCCGTTGGGCTCGATGGTGGACGGAGGCGTCTCCGCGAAGTTGCCGTTGACGGCGCGATAGCTGTGGTCCATGGGGCCTACAAAGCTACGCGGTCCGCGCTGCTGCTTGCCACCACCACCGCCTCCGCCGCCGAAGCCGCCCTTGCGCTTGAAGCCGCCGCCGCCGTTGCCAGGCTGGTGAGTATCCGGCCCGCGGAACTGGGCTGCGCCGCCGCCGTTCTGGCTGAAGCCGCCACCGCCGCCGTGCGAACTCTGCTGATTGCCGGCGTTGTCCTGGCTGCGCGGGCCCCGGTCACGGTCGCGATCCCGAAACTTCTTCTTCCAGCGCTTGGTACCGCCCGGTGCCGCGCCATTCTGCGATCCGTTCTGCTGGCCATTGTTCTGTTGAAAGCTGCGTCCCTGCTGGTGCTGTCCGCGATGCTGCGTGGGAGCCGCGTTCTGCGAAGAGGCAGCCTGTATGGAGGGGATGGTTCCGCCTTCCGCACTGGAGCCGCTCTGGCCGCTCGCTTGGCTGCTTTGGCCGCTACTCTGGCCTTGATCGGCGCCATCGCCGCCCTCCGAGCCCTTCTTCCGCTTGCGCCGCCGCCTGCGGCTGCTCTTAGACTGGCCCATGCCATGCGGAACCCGCTGGCCGTTCTCGTCCATCTCATACGGCCCACCGCTGGCATCCTGGCCGAAGCCTTCACCAGACTGCGCCGATCTCTCTTCTACCGGCGACTCGACTACATTCTGCTCTGCACTCATGCTTCTGCTTCCTCTTGTCCGGTCAGTGGAACTGAGCCGGCGCTGTCGTCCTGACTTGCAACCACACCTTCATCCACGCTTCCGTCCGCCGCCGCTGAACAGATCCAGCCTGACGCTTGACCGATTCGTAGGGGGAGACCTTCGGTTCACCCGTCGCCTGCATTCAGCCGAAGCTCTGTATCGCTGGCTCAGCGTTCTTATCCGAATGCGGATATGGGACCCGGTTCCCTTTTAGCACGCTACGTCAAAAGACCTTGCGAGTTCTTAGAACTTCCGTTCTCGGGCGCCTTATGCAACCCTTCTTTCAGGAGCTGAAACCTAGCTCATCCAGGCTCGTCCAAGCTCATCCAGGAGATCAGGCTTAGCCGTCAGTCAGAGTGTGTTCGAGGCATTACACCTGCGCACAGGGCTGCTGCGTACTTCTTTAATGTTGCCTCGCTTCGGCGCTTCTCTGGACGTCTTTGTGGGCCAATCGGCCAATCCTTCGACGAGATGGTCTCCCAACCTCTATCGGCTTTCTCTGCGTTTTCTACTCTTACGCCGCCCCCGGAGGCTGCGGTTCCTGACGCCTTCCCGGCATCCTGCACCCACGGCAGCTCTCGGTCAAACAAGAGATTACTCCCAAACGTGCGCGATGGCAATAGTTTTCTTCCGCAGCCGCAACGGTGGCGCAGAGGGGGCGAGAGAGCCCTCCGGCAGGAGCCGTACAGAAGAGATAAGGGCACGGCCACCTCACTCCCCGTAAGGTGGCCCCTCTCCATCCGCAATGGCCAGTCACTGGCCTCCGAGAATCGTCGCCCTGCCTTATCAGCAGGAAGCGCCGGAACCCCGGGCCGGCGAACAGCACCTGCATTGGGTGCGCTCTTCCACGGCCTAAGGGTCGTACCTTGTGCGCACATGGAAGATGTCTCCGGGCACCATGCCGCTACACGCTTGATGAAGATGCAATCTCCATGCCAAATCTCGATGGCGTGAAATCAGCCAAATCCACCGTTGCTGCCCCGTGACGCTCCAAATTTCGGAGAGGAGGCAAAGCCGCGCTCCAGTTTTCGGGAGAAAGGCTGGAGGGATCCTCTCCCAACCCTGTTTGACCGGCTACAACGCCATCCCTATAATCTGAAGACATTCTGGATTCTGGAACGTCGTACGTTGAGTGACTCGTTGGAATCGGTCAAAACTTGGAATCGGCCTAAGACGAATCGGCTAAGACCAGGACACGACGAACCTGATTGATCGCCGAAGCGACACACGAGACAGGTGCCAGATTCAACCAGTATTTTGAGCCGCAGGGGCAGCTAGAGCCCGAAGCGGCCTGGAGTTTCAATCCGAACGCAGCGCAAGCAGAGCCTCCCACCCCCGAGTTCCCGCACCGATCCCGCGCCATGAGCTCCCTCCGAGAGATACGACTCGATCTCCTCAGATTTCAGTCTGAGCCTCTCAATCTTGGGCTCTCAACCCTGGCCTCCGCTTCCGCCTCGGATCCGCCCACCTCGCGTCACGACCAATCTCGTCCAACTCAATTCCTCAAATTATTCCAAGGAGCACGACAATCAGCATGAACCGCACTCTCAATCTCATCACCGCGCTCGGCGCGAGTCTCGCCACCGCAAACTTCGCCGCCGCCCAGACCGCCGCGGCTCCCGCAGCCGCTGCGCCGGCCGCCGCCGCTCCCTCGGGCGGTCCCGCCGTCGTCTCCAAGGTCGCCCTCATCAACTTCGAGCAGGTGGTTCTGGCCTCCAACGAAGGCCAGGTCGTCACCAACCTCAACCTGGCCCAGACCGCGCTGCAAGCCTCGGCCCAGGTCTTCTCCAGCCTGCAAAACGACTCGCTGCTCAACCTCCTCAGCTCGACGAGTTGAAGCTTCGCCGCCGCTGAGACGTTGACGGGCATGCGCTTGGCC
>CAXTRZ010000172.1:0-5672 GCA_964246715.1 uncultured Acidobacteriaceae bacterium
TCATCGCGGCGACCTTACGGATCTGGAAAGTCTTCGCAGCGGCGCAAAGGGCATGGATGCCGTGGTCAACGATGCTCCCAATGTCGTGCGCTTCCCCCAGCCGTCCCAAGGAAGTTTGTGCGACGATCCATTGCTGAGCCTAAGGATTGTTGCGAATGGCGGCGTTGTTAAAGTCTGTGAGGATGCCGCCAGGCGCTACCGTGTTTGCTCTTATGCCACGAGAGCCATATTCTTTCGCTACATATCTCGAAAAGACCTCAATGGCTTCCTTACACGCGGCGTAGGCCGCGTACGCAGGAACGTTGTAGCGGTCTGCGGCAGCGGTGATGAACACGACACTGCCGCCATCGTTCATCATCTTCAAAGCCTTTTGCGTGAGGAAGACGACCCCCTTGAAGTGGACATCTACAAAGCTGTCAAATTCGGATTCGTTCAGGCTGTCGATAGGGATAGCCTTCCCGAAGCCGCCATTATTGACTAAAAAATCGACCTGTTGCGTGCCGAAGCGCACCGGGAGCAGAGATCTCAGTTGATCGAAGAAGGTGTCAAACGAGGACGTTGTGGACACATCCAACTGCAACGCGAGCGCCAAACCGCCGGACGCTTGAATCTCCACTGCAACGCGGTCCGCTTCTGCTCTATTGGATCGGTAAGTCAGCACGATTCCGATGCCCCGTTTGGCCAGGGAAAGCGCTATATCCTTGCCAATACCTCGGCTGCCGCCTGTAACGAGTGCGACCTTCGTGCTTGGTAATAGGCTGTTCTTGACCATCACGTTTTCTCCTTTTTTGGGCACTTCACCCTGAGCAGTGCGAGGTCTCGTTCAGCGCGTCAGTGTCATCGCGAGCACAAGGATCCCGAAGATGACAACCATGAATCGCGGCTGCGGATATTCAATGGATAGAAGTCCGATCACGAACCATGCAACCGCAGCCGTGCCGCAAAGCAAGAGAGCTGGCCATTCTCCTAGTATGTCAATCGCTCGCCGCGCGATGAGTAGTCCGAGGATGCCGAAAACGACTTGTCCGAGCGCATATGCCGTATTCAGACCGTAATACGATGTCGCTTCCGGCCCCGGAAGACGCTTGTGGCGTAAATATTGAGCCAGCACATCGATCAAGAAGTGCATTGAGCCGGCGAAGATTAGCCAACCGAACGCGACATGAACAAGGACTTTGTGGAGAGACATTTCTTTCCTTTCGGCTGCGGTTGTAGCTTTGCCCGGTCGCCGGGTTAGACTGCTCCGACCGCAATGGCGCTCTTCGCGGAGTCCATGATTGCTGTCTGTGCTGAGCGCGGCTTCCAACCCAATACGGTCTCCGCCTTGGCGGAGGTGAATACGTGCTTTCGGCCGAGAAGCGGCGCGGCAAACTTCATTTGGCGATTGAACAGCGCGACGATCCGCAGCACGAAGTCGGGCATTGCCTTCGTCGGTACCTTGTTTGCCTTATCCCCCAATGCCGACCGCAGAACATCCGCGACATCGGCCATCCACACCCAGTTGCTTGCGGCGATGAATCGCTGGCCAGCCGCTTCCGGCGCGGTCATGGCACGAATGTGCAGATCCACCACATCTCGAATATCAACGACACAAAAGCCGATACGGGGAAACCTGGGCAAACCTCCACTCAACATTCGCTGTGCGAGATGCACAGGCTGGAGGTTGTCTTTGCTAAGCACGGGTCCAGTCACGGCGGACGGCAAAATCGTGGTGAGAGTGGTTGATCCCGTCTGAGTCTCCATGAAATCCCAGGCGGCCCGTTCCGCCAGCGTTTTGGCGAGACGGTAAGGCCCAAGGTCGGGATCGTTTGAATCAGTCCAGGTGGTTTCGTCAATCATAGAGTCTGGGCTCGTCATCGGAGGTCTACAAGCCTCGATCGCAGAGGTCATCACGACGCGGTTCACACCGGCGCGGCAGGCGGCACGAAGTACACGAAGGGCGCCGTCGCGTGTCGGGACAATCAAGACATTCGGATCGCGCGGAGCCTCGACGCCGACCGGAGCCGCGATGTGAAGAACATACTCGCAACCAGCGACCGCACTATCCCAGCCCTCGTCGCTGGTTAGGTCGGCCGCAAAGAACGACAGCCGGTCACCGGGGTCGACAGCGCTTGAAACCTGAGCACGAACTGCCCGCTCTTTGTCCATGCTGCGCACTGTCGTGCGAACGGTGTAGCCCCGCTTTAGTAGTTCAACCACGGCCCAACTTCCTATAGAACCGCTTCCACCTGTCACCAATACAGCTTTCGACATTTTGTTGGTATCTCCTTTTCTGACATTCAGCTACTGGTCGAACACAGCATCTCTCCTTATTGCCCGTCCAGACGGTCAATATAAGACACAAAAATCATGCGATCATCCGCCAAAGAGCTTCAAAGCCTTCTTTGCAGTGCTTCCTGGCATTTGCTGCATCTCGAGTCATGAAATCCATCGTCGCTTCGGCCAATGAGTTCATAATCGAAAAAACGAACCCCGTGGGGACCTTTCGCATTGGACCGTTGGCGCGGCTTCGTTCCAGTAGTTCGGCAATACCTGCCATAGTCTTGTTTCCAGCCAACCGAACCTCCGGCAAAATTGCGTCGGAAACATCGAGCTGCGCGAGTACCCGGCGCTTATCTGGGTACGCCACCGCCCACTCCATCCAGTTTCGCCAAACGCGAAAGGCTTGGTCCCGAAGGTCAGTACCGGCGGCAACGTCCTTCATAGCGGCGCGTGCCATCTCACCCTTCAATTCAAGGTAAAGCTGATTAAAGAGTTCTGTTTTGGTCTCAAAGTATGTAAAGAATGATCCTTTTGCGACGCCCGCTTCCTTGGCGATCTCCGCCGTCGGCGCACTGAGGCCCTGCATGATGATGATGCTGATTGCCGCTTCTAATAGGGCGCTCCTCTTCTCGTCGCTCCGTGGTCTAGACATAGAAAGATCGTATACATAAGCGTCCAAACGGTCAATTAATTTTGGCGATAGCTTGAGCATATTGGGGTAGCGGTCACAAGCTCGGTGCTGTCTAGAGGAGGAGACCGGAAAGCCGAGCCACAGAGCCTTTGCCGGTAATTACAGCTGCATTAAACATCACGCCTGCGCCTTCGAACGAAGTGTTACCTCGCCAACGTTTACACCTTCAGGCTGTTCCAGTATGTAAACAACGGCTCTAGCCACAGCGTCAGGCGACATCTGGAACTGTTCCCCTACCTTTTGCATCTGCGCTTTCAGCTCAGGGCTTGTCACATGCTCGCTGAAGGCGGTGTCGCTGAATCCGGGCAGCACAGTGCTGATGCGTATTTGGCCTGCCAGCTCTTGACGCAGTCCGTCAGAAAGAGTCAGAACCGCCACCTTAGTGGCCGAATACACCACCTGATTCGGAACTGTCTTACGAGCCGCCGTGGATGCCGTATGAATGAAGTGCCCGGAATCCAAGCAGATGCATGAGGGGGAGGACATGATCCGTGAAGCCGGTTATCGGTTTGATGCTCGTCGATCCGCCAGTTGGATTCATGATGAAGCAAGCCACCGAGGACGTAGGTGGAGTCTCTAACGCCGACGTTGATGACGTTTGGAACTGAACGGGGCGTATTAGTCCGAGATTGCGTATAGAAGAGCTTGCCCAGTTCGGCGCCGTATTTGGGATGGATATGACCTATCTTTCAGCTTTTAGCGCTATCCGTCTGAGGACGATGTCGTGCCATTGCCCCAGTGCTCTGCGAACGGTTACTGAGAATGAGCGCTTACAAGTTCGGCGAGGGCCGCGGCGTAGGGTCTCCTCCCGAATGTGCCACGAAGTTTGTGCAGCCCTGTAACATCGTTCGATGCGCCAAGAAGCGTCTAACACGATCCCGTTACGGTTCGCAACAGATGCCGAACGTCTTCGGGTAGGGCGTCGCCCCTCCAGGCGACGTGCTGGTCTGGGCGGATGATTGCCATCCGGGATGCATAGCGAGGAAGCAGGCGGCCGTCTTGCGGTTCGATAACCTTCAGCGGAATGCCCATGGCCACGGCCGTCGTCGTGGCGCGTTCGACTTCACCGGGTGCCGGGTCTGCCGTGAACAGCAGCGTCAATCCTTCGCCAAAGTGGTCGTAGAGCGAGGAATCGTCTTCGAGCCAGAGATGCGGCGCCAAGCCTCCGGGACACGCGGAGGGGCGATAGATCATGGTGCTAGCGGATGGCGATTGGGAGCCGTCGTCAACGATGATCGGCGAGTTTTCGTAACGGTAGCCCAGCACTACGCCAAGGGTGCGAAACTCGCGTAGCTTGGCGGCGAAGATGACGTCTCCCGCTTCACGTCGCGTCGCGTCACCGACTGGGCCCGGGGCTTCGAGGCCCGGCAGCGAAAGGTGATTGCCCAGCGCGCTGTAGTTTGCAATCGCTTCTTCGATCACGGCCAAGTGAATGGGACGCCGCTCCTGTTCGTAGCTTGCCAGCAGCGCGCTGCCGCCCCAACCCTGCAACACAGCGGCCAGCTTCCAGCCCAGGTCGCCCCCATCTGCAATGCCCATGTTCATACCATAGCCGCCAAAAGGAGGATGCAGATGACAGGCGTCTCCGGTAAGAAAGATGCGACCGTCAGAGTACTTCTCGGCGATGAGGCTGTGCGCTACCCAGGGTGAAGTGCCGATGATCTCCATCTCGAAGTCAAGGTTCGTCGCACGACGGATCAGGTCTTTTGCATCGAGCGATTCGAGCCGACCTTCCACGCGCGTGGCGATGAAGTACCAGAGATCCAGTCCTTCCATGGGCCCGATCAACGAAGGTACGTCCGAATTAATGCACCAGTACATGATGGCCGGGCCGTGCGGAATGAGGGCAGCGAGCCCGGGTGCGCGAAACTGCACGTTGTAGTTGCTCGCGATGCCGCGTTTGCCCGCCATGGTGGCACCGATGACTTCACGCACGGCGCTGCGCGACCCGTCGGCGCCGACCAGGAATTTGCTATGCACCTGGGTCTCCACTCCGGTCGACTGATCCTTTACGGTTGTGACGACCCCGTCTGCATTCTGCGCTGCGTGCAGGAAGCTGTTGTTGAAGCGGACCTCCGCCGAGGGGAGGCTTACGGCGTGGGCCCGCAATACTTCTTCCAGGACATACTGCGGAATCCACTGCGCGGACTCCGAGTACAGGTCGTTCTTTTCCGGCGAGCAGTTGAATGCGTTCTCGATCTTCGCAAGCTGCGGACCGTTGAGACGGGTGGTGAAGATCACATCCGACGGGTAGTCCACCGGAAGCTTGGAAGCGGCACGCAAGTTGTCGGCAATGCCCCAGCGGCGCAGATGCTCACGGGTGCGTGCATTCGTTGTCTTCGCTCGTGGATTCAGGCCGACGCGGTCGTTCTGCTCGATGACAACGCAGGGGATGCCTCGCCGAGCCAGTTCGATCGCGATGGAAAGGCCGACCGGACCGGCACCAACAATGAGCACGTCTATCTGGAGCATTTGCGGGCTGTGCATGAGTTCTCCGGGAAGCAAGGAGGTACAAGACTGCGAACATTACGTCAGTGATCGGCTCGAAAGGGGGCGCGGCCCAGCCCGCCGAAATTTGGCCATGCGCCGGGTCGTACGGTCAGACCTTGAGCATTTCTTCCGGCGGAAACTCTTCACGCCATAAGTTCACCATGCGCGGGCTCATCTGCCACGTTTTCGGACGCTGCGGGCTATCCGGGTGCCAGGGCCGGGGCTCGAA
>CAXTRZ010000173.1:0-4254 GCA_964246715.1 uncultured Acidobacteriaceae bacterium
AATAAGCCCCATTCACCACCGGTCGCACAAAATCTGTCACTGGCCGCGATAACCCTGGATACCCTACAAAGTAACGGCTGAACCCCTCTGTAAACCAGCTCTTCACGCTCGGATGAAACATCTTCGTTGAGCTCACAATCAGTGCAAACTCATCCTCGCTTGGCCTGTAATCTCTACAAATAAATCGTGCCCAATACCCCACCAACATCGCCAGCGGCAGCACAAAGCTCGCCGCATAGAACCACGCCGCGCCCGCGTGCAGGCGCACTCGCGCCCCAACCTCTACCTCGTCCAGAACCAATCCACTCATAGGCCTTCATGCAGCATCCCATGCCCACTGCTCCGCACCCATCCCACAACCGCGCCACACAATGCCTCGTGTCGATAGAAGGACCTTCACGCCGCTTGTCGCCGCCACCCGCCGCATCAAGCCGACTCATACATCGCATTGAAGCCGGGCTACTTCGGCTGCGGAGCTAGGTCCACCGTATATACGCGCCCGTTCTTCATGCCGCTCCCGTTCAGGATCACCCGAATCGCCTGAGCGGTTCGACCTTTCCTGCCAATCACCTTGCCCGCATCGTTCGGCGCGGTCCGCACCTGAAATGTCACTTGATTCTCATCGGTGACATAAAGCAGTTCCACCTTCTCCGGCTCGTCGACTAACGAACAAATCATCGCAAGCAGCGTATCCCGGATTTCCGTATCGGCTGCTTGCAGCCGCGATCTCTCCACAACCCTGTCACTCATCAGCATCTCTGTCATGTGAACAAATTGTAGGTTGACCTGTTGCGTATCCGCAACGCCAAACGAAGAAGTGGCATTTTTGCGGCAGAAATCAACATCTTCTTTTTCTCTCGTACCGGTTCAATAGGCGCAAGCCTTTTCTTATAAGCAATCTCGCTTGAAATCCCACTAGAAAACTCAACCTCCTCCCTAGTCTTCGGCCAGCGCAATGGCGCCTCAAGGAGACTCATCGTGTTCAAGAAAGTTCTTCGTCCCTCCCTCATCCTGCTCGCCCTCCCCCTCTTCATCACCCCTGCCAGCAAGATGTATGCTGACGATCCTTGCAACATCGTCACCGGCTGCGACCCCGTCCCGCCGCCGGCCGCCATGCCGTCCATCATTACCGTCATTCTTTCTGTGCTGGGTTTGTCGTAAACTAACCCAGACTCAATCAAACTCGCCCAAAGGAGACCGACAGTGCAGCTTACCGGCGTCGATCGTCTCCTTTGGGCCTTCTCTCTTCTAGGCCACTGCAGCCTTCTCGCAGTGCTTCTTGTTCGCCGCCGAGCTTCATCCTTCCCCGCCTTTACCTCGCTCATCGCTTTAAACATTTTAAGGACCATCGTTCTCTTCCTGATCAGTGGTCACTTCTCCAGCAACACCTACTTCTATACCTACTGGACCCTCGCCTTTGTCGACATGGCGCTGCAACTCGCCATCGCCTATGAGCTCGCGACCCATGTCTTCCGGCCTCTCGGCGTCTGGGCTCCTGACCTGCGCCGCAGCTTCTCCATTACCCTTGCAATTAGCGTCTTCGTCGCTGCCGCTCTCGCCTGGCTTGCCGCGCCCCTTACCCGCACCGTGCGCCAGGCCGTCGTCACCCGCGGAGACTTGTTCGCCACCGTACTCATGGGAGAGCTCTTTGTCGCCATGCTCGTGCTCTCTGTGACGATCGGCCTGCCCTGGCGTACCCACGTCGCAAGCCTGGCGCAAGGATTCGGCACCTATGCCATCGTTGGACTCATCGCCGTTGCGGCGCATACGCAATTCGCCTCCGGCTCCACCAATGGGACCTTTAAACTGCTCTCGCACGCCCAGATGTTCCTTTATCTCAGTTGTCTCGCTTATTGGATCGTCACGCTCGCCTTGCCGGAGCCTGCACCGCGCAGGATGCCGGCCCACCTCCACCAGGAACTGGTCGCGCTGCAGAGACGAACCGCGCTGACCTTACACCTTCTTCGCACGACAGGCACGCCCTCATGACACAGCTTCTCTTCTTCCTCGCCGTTACGCTCTTCTTCTTGGTCCTCACCGGTACCGCGGGATACTTCCTGCTTCGCGCTCGCCGCGCCTCCAGAACGCATTGGACCACGCTCTTGGGACGACTCAAGCGGATCGACCGCGACTCCTTCGCCGCAGTCGCTCTGGACCTGCTGGACGGTCGTGATGACCGTCCCCAGCTCGATCCCGATCGCATCTTCGCCATGATCGGCGGCATGGACGGCATGGACGCCCTGGAGCAGAACTGCGATGTCCTCGTCGACCTCGCATCCTACGTCCAGCGTTGGTATCCGGAGGCGCTCGAGCTCGCCGAAGACCTCCGCCTCAACTCCCGTGAGATCAAGTGGCACATCAGCCGTCTCCGCGGCGCCTCGCAGACCGGCCACCTCCGCGAGCAGTTTCCCCTCTACGCACAGCGCGCCGTCGCAACCTATTACCTCATGACCCGTAGCCTGCTTGTGCTCTATGAAGGCGTGCAAGTCCCAGAACTCGCCGAGCTCCAACTCGCCCTTTAGTCTTTCGGCATAATCCGGCGGATCATTGTCGCCACCACCGTCCCTACCACCTCGATGTCCTTTTTATACCGCCAGCGCTGGTTCGACTCATAGGACAGAGCATGCGGAATTACGGTCAGCCAATCTGTATCCCGGTCCAGCTCGCAGAACCCGCATGCATATCCATCTCGCGTCATCAAAAAATAAATCGGCCGGTCGAACTCGTGATTCCACTCGCGCCGCCCTGCGATGGTGCGTCTCCGCGTGTCGATCAGCACAATCGACCCCGCCGGAATCATCGGCTCGAGCGTCCGATCCTGCCTTCCTATAATTCCCCGACGATAATGCTCCGGCAGATCCGGCTCAGGCGGAAGCAGCTCAGTCGTCTCAGGCGGAGGCTCGGTCACCATGCTCTCCGGCAGCCAGAACTTGCCATGCTCCTCCAGCCGCCCGGAGGCAAGAATAGTCCCGTTTGGAGCCGCGGTCTCTTCAATGGGCCGCATGGGTGAACCCGCCGGCGGGCACAACGCGAGCATCTGCTCCGAGGTCAAGCTATATACACTGGCCAGCACAATCAGCTTGGTCGCGGAGAGCCCACGATTCTCCCGCTCTACTCGGTCCAGCCAACTCGCGGAGATGCGATACGCAGGGTTCCCCCATTGCTGGGCCAACAAAAGGCTGCGTCGTTCCACTTCTCTCAGGGTGATCTTCCAGGCCAGACGAATCGCCCGCAGCTTTCCACCGATACTTTCCATGCAATGTGCCCCTGAAACTCAGCGATAAAATGGGCAGTTTTATCAACGTCCAGAGAGCTCCTGCGCTGATAATTTTTGGCACCTCCATGCTACAGCACCACGATTTTGTTGCGTAAAGACAACGTAATCGCCTTCATAGAAAGACAAAAACACCTAGGAACTTCCCATTCATCTCTCAATTCCTTCGATTATTTCGTGGGGAGCTAAGCAATGTTCCGTATGAGCAACAGGCCTCGATTTAAGTACCAGCACTCTCAGGTCCTCTGCGATTCTTCCGCTCAGCCGCTCTTCTTTAAACCGAGCCTCATACAAGAAGAACCGGCAGGGGCACACTGGAGGAGAAATGGAACGGCAGCCACACGCAATGGCGGTGACTGATCCGTTCCGCTGCTCCTTCGCATCAATGCGCCGTCAGCTTCGCCCCGCTCAACTGCCCTACCGCTCCCAGCGTCGTCTGCGCCGCATTTAACCCCAGCCTAAAGTCATCGTCGCTGTAAAACGAGTACACATCCGTCGGCTGATGATGCTGAGGATCCCACCCACTTCCCATCTGCGAGCCGCGTTCCATCTCGCGCAGACTCAGCGATGGTGTCAGATCCATGAACGGCGTGGAATCGGTGTTGGTCATGTGCGGCCCCACATTCGCCGGATAGTTCGTTGCATACTTGTCATCCGCCAACTGAAACGTATGCGCCAATGCCATCGCTGCATCCGCAAACTTGGACGTCACCTGGTACTCGATATTGATATCCGCCTCCGGTCGCTGCTCCTTACTCATCGTGCCGTCCTTATGCGGCATTCCATGGTCGAACATCATCATGTCGTGCTGAATCATCCCCAGCCACCTCGGCTCCGGATACTTCCCTGACCCTGCCGGTGACTCGATCCCCTGCAGGTCCTTGCGCTGCTCCGCATAAGCCCGCGCCCCGTTCAACCCGGTCTCCTCGTTGTTCCATAGCGCAAACGCGGTAAAGATGCAGAGCGCGGCAACCCGCGAT
>CAXTRZ010000173.1:4264-5656 GCA_964246715.1 uncultured Acidobacteriaceae bacterium
CCATAGCGCAAACCGGATTGATACCTCTGTCGTCACATCCGGGCTGCTGAAGATGCGTGCCAGCTCCATCACCAGCGCCGTCCCGGAACCATCATCATTCGCTGCCTCACCCCATCCAATCCCATCCATATGCGCCCCCAGAATATACATCTGGTCCGGATGCTTCGCCCCGATCTTCGTGCAGTACACCTCTTCCCGAGGCCCAGGAGCGGAAGGCTGCATATTGAGCTCCCGCAGCTTCACATCCGGCTGCTTCATCGGATCGTTGTTCACCGTATCCGGAAAGATATTCCCCCGCCGCCGCGACCCTCCCGGTCCCGCCGAAGAGTCCACCGTCCGCGCTGCGCCTGCCCGTGGCGCCGCCGTCGCAGGAGGCTGATAGTCGTAGTAAATCCGCTCTGTGTTCGTGCAGCCATAGCTCTTCAGTTGCGCCTCAATCCAGTCAATTGCCGCTCGATTTCGGTCCGTTCCCTGGCGTCGATCCCCGAACTGCGTCAGCCCTTTAATCGTCGCCTTATACCGCTCCAGGCTCAGCCGTCCCACCATCACTGCAACCGGATCGGCCGCACCAGCACCTGAACCAACAACAGGAGCCTGCTGCGCCCAGCCTAACGAGGCAAAAAGGCACACGAACAGCCAACGAGAGACACGAACGAGCATCGGAACTCTCCCAAAGAGCTTGGATTTGTTTGTCAGACTCTTCCGGTCATCCTACCACTCATGCCGCACAAACCCAGCCGGAGAGCCCACCCAGGCTCATCCGGCCTCTGCTCTTCGCCCAGCTAGTCCAGCTTCTCCGGCGTAATCTGAATGTTCTTCTCTCCAGCCGCCTTCTTCTCCCAGTACTTCTTCACCCAAGCCTCAAACGTCTTACCCGCGGCCGTATCGCGGCCGGAGAACACCAGCCCCGCAATCTCGCTGTACGCCACGTTCACCTTCGTCTTCTCATTCGTCGGGATAATCCGCACAAACGAGTCGTTCAAGGAAGACCCCGAACGCCGGTCGAACAGATACCCCACCACCGTCGTACCATCCTTCTTCGTAATCGTTACATCCCCGCGATAGTCGAACGCCTTCTCCAGCGCCTCGCGAACCTCGGCATCGCTTGCCAGCTCCGGCACCCAGCCCTCAAGCTGCTCGCGCTCGCGCCCCTCCGCATGTTCCATCTCATCCGGAGCCATATGCGCCAACTGCTCAATCTTTAGATGCTCCTGCTGATCGGTCGCCATACTCGTCTCACCTTCCGTTCTTTGTTGCGGATCATTGAAAGTGCAGTAGAAGCGCGGTACCCGTCCTCAGTCCACCGCCACACTCTGCAGCTCACTGCTCTTTGCCGCTGTCGCAGACGGTGCGCCAATCTGCACCAGCGGACCATGCTGCGCCGGCTTCCAC
>CAXTRZ010000174.1:0-1916 GCA_964246715.1 uncultured Acidobacteriaceae bacterium
TCATCGCGGCGACCTTACGGATCTGGAAAGTCTTCGCAGCGGCGCAAAGGGCATGAATGCCGTGGTCAACCTCGCGTTCAACCATGACTTTTCGACGTATGCGCAGAACGCGCAGGACGAGATGAAGGCGATTGAGGCGCTGGGTTCGGCGTTAGACCCGGGCAGTCTGCTGGTGGTCACGGCGGGGCTTCTGCGTGGCACGCCGGGCCAAGTGCGGACAGAAAACGATCCTCCGGAGGAGTCGGAGACGGTTCCGCGTAAGCCGGAACAGGCAGCGCGGACCGTCGCAACACAGGGGGTCCATGTGGCGATTGTGCGTCTGTCGCAGGTACATGACACGCGCAGGCAGGGAATGGTGAGCATCTTAGCCCAGGTGGCGCGCGAGAAGGGTTCTCCGCGTATGTAGGGACTGGAGCGAACCGCTGGTCTGCGGCTCCACTAATGGATGTGAAGCATCTGTACCGGCTGGCTGTCGAAAAGACAGGTCCGGGCCTCACGACCTACCATGCGGTGCAGGAGGAAGGCGTATCGCTTCGGGAGATCGCGGAGGCGCTCGGGAAGGGGCTGAGGGTGCCCGCGGTCTCAATTACCGCTGAGGAGGCCCTCAAGCAGTTCGGGCCATTCCTGGGGCATGTCGCGGCGCTGGATCTGCCGGCTTCGAGCGAGTGGACGCGGAAGACGCTCGGCTGGCGACCGGTCGAGCCGGGGCTGATCGCGGATTTGACGAAGGCAAGTTGAGGAGTGTTTATGGCTCGCTTGGTCAATCGCAATGCGCACGTATCGATGGCCTTCGACGTCGTCCTGAAGCGGCCTCGATCGATCACTTCACCCGCGCTGGTTGAGAGTGCAGTAATGGATCCAACCGATGCCGATGCCCATGCCGATCGTCAGCTCTACCTGGCCACGCTTTTGGGGTACTTCCGCGATTAGTGTTTAAGTAGGCTTCTTCATGGGGCAGTCTGCTTCTCCTTCGCATGACCTGCTCATTCCATTTAGCAGGACTTCTGGCCGAGGGCGAAAGGCTGGAGACTGGGTGCATATTCTTGTCTTACGTACGAGGGTGCAATCCGTCCATTAGAAGTTCCAGAACGCGACGCAACTGATCTTCATCGCTGGCGAGAGCCTCATGGCCGGAACGGTAGCCGCAAGGGCGTCCCTCCATACGTCTTCTCGGATGGTATGGTCCGCATCCCCGGCCGCCAGAAAGCGCGCGATTGAAATCCTGAGCCGCTTGACTCTTCAACTGACAAGCCGGTGGGTAGCTCGCGGAAGAGCTTACTAGCTGCGCTGGAGTGTGAGCACTTGCCCAATACCCCGTTTGTTCGCAGCACTGTCTGTATATACATGACGAATGCCAGCAGGATCGGGTCTTCGTTGCCGGACGTCCGAGTCAGACACCCGTCATCAGCTTGGGGGTCAATGTTTCGAAGGTGGCCTCAATGACAATACGAAAGCCCAGTCGTTGGACGATTCACAGCGCTGATAGCGAAGCCTTTGGGTCTCAGGGACGGACAACGTTGTCCCGCATATGTGCTCATCCGGGAATCAAAAGTCTCAAACTGGGGCGTGTTTGGAAACCGGATCACCTTGGAGTCACTTCGCAATCCGCCCGCCGATGCGGTCCCGATCCAGCAGGATGAAGGTTTGAAACACCCGTAACGTTGATACGTCGCTAGATTACCGCCGTTGATCTCCGACGGAAGTAGGCCATGGAGTCGTCAACCGAAAAATCCGCAGTAGCGGAAGTCATCGGCTCCAAGCCGTCCTTTGAATGGCTCGCTGAGGGTCTCAACTGATCCCAACGGCGGTTGAACTAGCCGCTGGCGTGGCGGATGCTGCGCGTGTGATACTGCGGACATAATGGGCTGCTCGGACGTCCGGAATCGATCGTCGCGACCTCTGGTTAATCCTCAGCC
>CAXTRZ010000174.1:2016-5651 GCA_964246715.1 uncultured Acidobacteriaceae bacterium
GCCAGCGGCTTCCTCCAAACCACCCTAACGTTTCTCAGGACCGACATCATCCCGACTCCGTCAGCCGCTCCCTACGGGTGCGGGGAGGCCAAATGCTGGGCGGCGCTCACAACACTGGCCCGGCGTAGGCTTCGCTCCATTGACTCACTGCCATCCGAGCCTGTGACCATGCGCGCCAATTGAGGTACGGCAAACCACCACGCAGCCAGTCCAATCAGTAGAAAGACCAGCTTTGCTGGATTGAGATCGTCGTTCAGTGTGCCGTCCCGTTGTGCCTCGGCGAACATCGCAACCGTGCGCCGATAGTGAGCCGTGCGCGCCGCCTCGTTTACAGCTGCACCCTCGGCGAGGCTCTCCCAGAGCAAAAGCCGCACCAGCTGAGGATGCTCGGCATGATAGTCAAAGATGCAGCCCGCATATTCCCCGATGTCATCCAGGCCGGGAGCGTTCGCGCCCAGAGAGATAGCGAGCTTCTCCAGCTCCGCGATAAGCACAGTCTCAAAGAGTTGTCGTTTGTCACCGAAGTAGTTATAGAGCCGCTCTTTGTTAATTCCCGCGCGAGCTGCGATTTTCGCCATGGTCGTACCATCCGGACCATGTGCCGTGAACTCTGCGCAGGCCGCTTCCTGAAGACGACGACGTGTTTCCTGTGTGTCCCAAGCCATGGGCCGATTCTATCGGAATCTCCAACCGCCAGGTTGGAATCTACGGTAGAATCCAACCTGAACGTTGGAAATATTGATCGGCCTCTAGGAGAGTGAGTATGTCGGGAAAACTTGAGAACAAGATTGCGCTAGTAACAGGCGGAACCAGCGGCATTGGATTGGCGACAGCCAAACTGTTCACAGCGGAGGGGGCCAAGGTTTTTGTAACAGGCCGCAGAGGTCCTGAACTCGCAGCGGCGATCGAGCAGATCGGTCAGGGAACCGTGGGCATCCAGGGCGACGTCTCCAAGCTGGAGGATCTCGACCGGTTGTTCACCGCAGTAACGGAGCAAGCGGGGCGACTGGATATTCTGTTCGCGAATGCTGGCACGGCTGAACACCTCACGATTGAACAGGTGTCTGAAAGTCAGTTTGAAGCTGGATTCTCCGCGAATGTCAAAGGTGTGTTCTTCTGCATGCAGAAGGCTTTGCCATTGATGCCCAATGGTGCTGCCGTAGTTCTGAACGCTTCCATGTGGACGATCAAGGGTATACCTGGTTTCGGCGTGTTGAGCGCCAGCAAGGCCGCTGTGAGGAGCTTCGCGCGGACGTGGGCAAATGAACTCAGGGAGCGGCGAATACGCGTAAACGTCGTCAGCCCAGGCCCAGTACATACCCCTTCGATTGAGAAGGCGACAGGTAGCCGGGACAATGCCGAGCGACTCTTGTCGAAACTGTCTGAAGACATTCCTCTCGGTCGCTCGGGCACGCCGGACGAGATTGCAAAAGCGGTTCTGTTTCTCGCCTCGGAAGATGCAAGCTATGTGAACGGCGCTGAACTCTTCGTTGATGGCGGGATGGTTCAGATCTAGCGTCCATTCATCTTGCCAGAAAACGTGTTCACTCCTGCGAAGTCGCAACAGGGGCATTAGTGCCGGTAGATATTCGAAAACGGGCTTCTCGTAAACTTGCCTGCCGCCCAGCCCCGGTTGTTCCTGAAAATGTATGGTCCGCCGCGTGACTGCAAGGATTAGTTCGGTCGAGAAGACAAGTCTGCGGCAATGTATTCGGCCTTTGATGGAGCCGCGTGCTCCTGGCCAGGATGAGTTCCGCTGCGTATCTGTCCTTACAAGTCGGTCGGTCGTTATGGACCATTATCAGGGAGCAGGTTTCCGACACGCCGTTTTGACTGTTCTTTCGTCCTTACTGTTCCGATGCAGACTTCGTGGAAGCTGGATTGCAGCGAAGGCATGGTCTGCGCTCGACCGTTGCTCGCAGACGGTGCCCAAGTCCCTGGGCGCGGTCAGCATTACCCTCTGGCATCCTTGCGGATCCCGTCCGCCCCCTTCGCTGTACTGCAAGATTAGCCCAGAGAGAGTCTAGGCCGCGACGGCTGCGATCACCCCGGGCCGATACTCTTCTCCAGTCGGGAGCACAGCCCATGCGATCCGGGCGAGTTTGTTCGCCGTCGCGACCACCAGCACGTTGCGCGGTGCTCGTGCTTCAAGCGCGTCCATCCATGCTCCGATCGGAAAGCGATCTCGTTTTGCAACGATGCACGGTCTGATCGCTATCCAAGAGAGCGGCAGAATGCACGCGGAAAAGGGCTTTCCGGCGTGCAGAGCAGCTTGCGAACGCTCGTTCAGCTGTTGTTGCGCCAATGAATTCAACCTGAGTTCACGCCTCGCGATCAGGGGTGGCAGCAGGTCCAGGCGCCTCGCACCTAAGGTCTTATTGTTCTGCGGGCTTCATCGCTTCGATCCTGGCACTTTCGATGGCGGGCTTCGCTCGCAACGATGCGGCCATCAGCACGTCCACCAGTGCGCGCCACTCGTGGAGACCCGTTGCGAGCAGCTCGCGAAACGACGGAATCCGCGACATAGACCACAGCATGGCGGCCGCCACAAAGGCAGGAGCCGCATGCAGCCTCGCCTTATCAGATGGGTAGATTCGGTACCCGAGCCGTTGAATCAGAGTAAAGCCTTCCTTTAGGCTGCGTACGATGGTCAGCGCCTGGCCAAGGGAGGCACCGCCTCCACGCCGCTTCCCCGCAACCGACACACTCTCAAACGCGACGCACATCGGAACATGGCAGCGCAGCCAGAGGAGCATTTCAGGCTCCAACAAGGCAGGGAGTCCGGCGGCATTGAAGAGCCGCACCCATCGCTCGTCACCAATCTTTGTCTTCTGGCCACCGGTCCCGATCTTTGCAGTCAACGTGCCGTCCAGGTTCAGGCTGCCCTGCACAAATGGCATGCCGAACGAACAGCGGTCCGCGCCGATCGCGTCACGCAGCAGCTCCGGCTCAAACGTGTTGAACATGCACAGAATCGATTTTGCCGCGCTGCGCTGAAGCGACGGAATCACCGCCCTCACCTGGTGAGCCGGCACGCTCACAATTACAAGATCAAACGGGATCGTTTCATCCAGCCTGTCGGCGATGGCAAGCTCCGCGCGCTCCTTCTCAACGTTGATGACGCCGCCATCCCGCTTCAGTTGCTCTAATCGCGCGGAGTCCGGACGCGCGATTGCCGTCAAGTCGTGTCCGCCCATCCGTGCCAGTTGGAACGCAAATGTGCTGCCGATCCCTCCAACGCCGATCACCGCGATGCGTAACGGACCAGGAGAAAAACTGCGCAGAGCGTTCATTCATCCATCTATGATCGAAGGCTAGCACGCGATTCTCAAGCCGCGAGCGTCCACATTTCATGCTCAGGAGTCCACTTCTTATTGGAGACTAAACTTCGTGAAGCGTTTGACCCTCTCTCCGACGCGCTCACAACGATGCGCCTGCGAGCGTTCACCCACGTAGCCCTAGACGCCGGTGGCGCGTGGGCCATCGACTTCCCCGGCTATGAAGGCTTCACATTCAACGTCGTTCAAAAAGGCGAGTGCTGGCTTTCAGTGAGGGGCGAGAAGCAGAGAATACGGCTCCGAGCCGGCGACTGCTTCCTGATGACTGGAGGACGGCAGTTTCTCGCTAGCTTCGAA
>CAXTRZ010000175.1:0-3809 GCA_964246715.1 uncultured Acidobacteriaceae bacterium
CTGTTTTACCCACAAATGACAGGTTGTGCAGGCTCATACTCCACCGCACGCATGATCCAGAAAAATATCATAGTTTTCAGCTACATCCAGGAAGCTCATAGGCTCGCCATGGCCTTCGTAGGGCAGCGTGTCGATGGGAAACTCGACGGTTTTGTCCTCGGGTAGAAAGGTGACGCGCACCATACCGGCGGCAGGAGGGACGGAGAGATTGACATAGGGGAGCGGCTTTGCGTCGTGTGCGGACATTGTCTCTCTATTCTAGGCGGAAGATCGCCCAGGTTAATCTTCGGTCGATTCGCCCGGCGTCTCTGGGTCCTGTTCGGCTTCAAGATCGTTGGACGGAGCAGCGTCGATCTGGGCGGGAGCAAAAGCGTGCGGTGCGGACGGGGTTGCGCCAAGGTTGGCGCCCATCTGCTCGCCCGCGGTCTGCATGGTCTGGCCCTTCATGGAGCCTGCGACGGCAGTATCCATCATGACCTCCGCCAGTCGGCGCGTCGCCTTGTCAAGCATCTCGATGGCGTTGCGGATGACGCGATGATCCCCACCTTCAAGCGAAGCCTTGAGCTCGGTTTTGGCGGCATCGATCTTGGCGATCTCGTCGAAGCTGAGCTGCTGCCAGGCGGGCCCGCTTTTGGCCTTGATAACGGCTTCCAGAATCGTTTGGGCCTCATTCTTGGCCTCGATTACCTGGCGCTCGGTAATGTCCTGCTCGGCATAGTCAAAGGAATCGAGGATCATGGATTCCACCTGCTCATCCGTTAGACCATAGGTGGGTTTCACCTCTACTTCCGCCTCTTTGCCGCTACGCTGCTCGCGGGCGGAGACGTGGAGAATGCCGTTGGCGTCGATGAGGAATTTGACCTCGATGCGTGGGAGGCCGGCGACCATGGGCGGAATGCCCTTGAGGTCAAAGCGGGCGAGAGAGCGGCAGTCCTTGGCGAGCTCACGCTCGCCCTGCACGACGTGGATGGCGACGTTCGTCTGGCCGTCGACGCCGGTGGTGAAGTGCTCGGTCGCACTGGCAGGGACGGTAGAGTTTCGCTGGATGATCTTGGCCACGACGCCGCCGAGAGCCTCGATGCCGAGTGAGAGCGGGGTGACATCGAGCAGCAGCAGGTCTTCGAGCGCGGGGCTAGAGGCGTTGCCGGAGAGGATCTGCGCCTGGACGGCGGCGCCAAGGGCGACGACTTCATCCGGATTCAACTCGGTGTGGAGCTTTTTGCCGCGCGCTTCCAGATTGAAGATCTCGGCGACGAGTGTGCGGACGGCGGGAACGCGCGTACTACCACCCACCATCACCACCTCGTCAATCTGCGCGGGTTCCAGCGAGGCATCTCGCAACGCTTGCTTGACGGGAGCGGCGGTGCGGGCAACAACTGGAGCGATAAGCGACTCGAACTGCTCGCGGGTGATCTCACGGGTGTATGGGGCTGAGCCTGGGATAGGGACATGGAGGCGGGCGGTGAGATTATCAGAGAGGGTGATCTTAGCGTCAATGACGGCCTTGCGGATGGCTTGGACAACCTCAGGGTTCGTCCGGACATCGGTGCCGAGGTCCCCGGCGATGTCATCAAGGGCGATGGCTATGAGGAGGTTATCGATGTCGTCTCCGCCAAGGTGGGTGTCGCCGCCAGTGGCAATGACCTCGAAGATGCCTTGGTGCAGCTTGAGGATGGAGATGTCGAAGGTGCCGCCGCCGAAGTCGTAGACAGCGATGATGCGATCTACACCATTAGGGCTCTCGGCAGTCTGCTTGTCTAGTCCATATGCCAACGCGGCGGCGGTCGGCTCGTTGACAAGACGGAGGACGTCCAGGCCGGCAATGCGGCCAGCGTCCTTGGTGGCCTGACGCTGGGCGTCGTTGAAGTATGCAGGAACCGTGATGACGGCCTTGGTGACGGGCGCGCCGAAGAACCGCTCCGCATTTTTTTTGAGCTGGAGCAGGACGTAGGCAGAGATCTCGGGCGGGGTAAGGGTGAGGCCGCCTACGTTTAGGCGTAACACTTCGCCTGCTTTGATGCCTTCGGCGAGTTGAAAGGGAAAAAGCTTAAGTTCATTTTGAATGTCGTTAAGGTCACGACCCATGAGGCGCTTGGCAGAGTAGACGGCAGAGGCAGAGTCCGCGAGGAGGGTGGCACGGGCGGCGTTTCCGACGACTACGCCGTTATCCGACTGGCTACTGTCTATAGCGACGACGGAGGGGACGAGGCGTTCACCGTCCTCGCCGGGGATGACGACGGGGGTATCATCCTGCATATAGGCGACGAGGGAGTTGGTGGTGCCGAGATCGATACCGACGACAAGGTTGCGGGGTTCTGCCATGACGATGCTGATCCTGTCCTGAATGCTTGCTGATGGTTCGATGCGAATGGTGCGCTGCCGTTGCGGATGCTGTAAGGACGGCGGAGCTTCTATTGTCCTACAATGCCGCGCAGGAGGGCTGATGATGGCGGAGAATACAGTGAAAGCGGCCGAATCCGCGGTAATTCGGCCGATCCGATACCGGGATGCGTATGAGCGATTGACTGGCTAGTGCGGACGCTGGGGTTTACGGCGCAGGCGGTGTATGACGGGCTGAACGATGCGGTGAGTGATGCGCAACTGACGCTGAGCAAGGGATGATTATGCTTGGGTCGGTGAAGGATTCCGGAGTGGGGGCGAAGGACTGGGTGCAGCTGGATGAGGTTGGGCGGCGCTCGACGCACTCGACGTACCTGGTGGTGAGCGATGCGACGGCCGCTCATAAAAGGTCGCAGGCGGCGGAGGCGGAGTTCACCATGGAGCTGCAGGAGATAGAGTACGGCGGGAAGGCGTTCGGGGGTAAGGACGGGAGGGGCCTTCGTGGTCCGTGGGTGAGTATGACCCCTGGGCATGAGGGCTCAAGCGTGGTAGGTTTTTGGCATGGAGCTGAACCCTTACGCGAAGTTTCTGGGTGAGCTGGATGCGCGGGCGGTGATTTCCGCGACGCCGGCGCTGCTGCATCAGGCTGCCTGCGCGCTGAGCCCGGAGCAGATCGAGATGCCGATTGCGCCGCGTAAGTGGAGCGTGCGGGAGATTGTGGCGCACATGGCGGACTGCGAGCTGGTCTTCAGTTTTCGGCTGCGGCAGACGCTGGCGGAGTATGCGCCGGTGGTGCAGCCGTTCGATCAAGATAAGTGGGCAAAGCACTATGCGGCGTACGATCTGCCGGCGGGGCTGGAGTTGTTTCGAGCGACGCGGGGATGGAACCTGAAGCTCGCGGGCGAGTTGAGCGCCGCGGATTTTACCCGAGAGATGACGCATCCGGAGCGCGGAACCATGACCTTCCAGACACTGCTGGAGACGATGGCGGGGCATGATCTGAATCATTTGGGGCAGGTGCAGGATTACCTAAAACGGTTGGGAATCGAGTAGGGGTTCCCCCCGCAACTTGTGCAAAGTCTTCCAAACATTAGGTTTAGGTCTGGACTTCGACATTGAGCGCGGCTAAAGTCCCTGTTTTCAATGATGGGCGGCTGCAAAGTACTGAAAGGAAGGAAGATAGCTTTAACGGCGGAGCCGCTCGGATTCAGGATTCGAGGGAAGAGGTGACGTCGCGGACGAGGTTGCGGAGATAGCTGCGCTTGTTGAGGAGGGCGACCATTCCGTCTTTGGCGGCGGACTGGGCGGGGGCGTCTTGAGCGTCTACGGCGGTGTCCCATTGCTGCCAAAGGGATTCAAGCTCGCGCTGCGTTTCGGACATCTTGGCGGCGAAGGTCTGGGCGGCAGATTCGAGGTCGCGCCTAAGGTTGGTGTCTGCTTCGTCGCCCATCTCTTTGGCGGCCTTTATC
>CAXTRZ010000175.1:3819-5644 GCA_964246715.1 uncultured Acidobacteriaceae bacterium
CGCAGCTTCCAGATCGCGGCGCAATTGCGGATCGTCTTCGCCCATCTTCTGGTTCTGGCGCAACTCCATGAGTTGCATGTTGAGCTCGAAGACCTCTTCGAGGAGCTCGGGAGGGATGAGCTGCTTTTTCTGCGTCCCGGAGGCGCGGGCGGCCTCAGTGGCGGCTTTGGATTGCTCTTCCAGTTCGACGCCTTCGAGCGAGAGGAGGTATTGGGTACGGAGAATGGGGTCTTTGAGGGTGCGGTAGGCGTCGTTCAGGCGGGAGGAGGCGGCGAGGGCGGCTTCCTGCTCGGCCGCAGGCTTTGAGGCAAACCTGTCCGGGTGGAGCTTGCGGTATTGGGCGTAGAAGGCGGTTTCGAGGGCGGCGGTGTCAATGCGGAGATGGCGGGGGAGGGAGAAGACGGTGAAGTAGTCGGGCATGAAAGACAGGGTACAGGGTTAAGGGTTAAGGGTTGAGGGTCAAGACGAAAGATCGACGGTGACGCTCGCGGCGAAGGATGTCGGCTCTGGGACGGGTTGGCCGTATTCCTTGAGGGCATCGATGTGGATGACGATACCTTCGCGGATCAGTTGATCCACCTCTTCAAAGGTTTCGGCAGCGACACCAAGACCGGGAAGGTCGGGTGCGTACGCTCCCCAGCCTCCATCCTTGCCGCGTTCGAAGATAACGGTGTAGCTTTTCATTTTGTTTTCCGATCGATCAAGATTAGCGGTGACTTTGGGGATAAGGCTTAATGCGTCTTTGAAAACGGATAGTCGCTGCTCCAGAACGGGATCAAGATCAAGGAAGGTAAACCACCGGGTTCGGGGGACGAAACCGGTTGATGACTTGTTTGGGATAGACACGGAGATGCGAAGCGTAATGACCTTCGACGCTCCCGCCTCCCCTTGAAGGCGAGAGTGCAGCTCTCTTACTTGCTTTTGGTGTGTCTGGCTCTGATGTGGGAATGTGATAAAACCAACGGCTCGCCCATCCCGGCGCAGAGCTTCTATCTCGGAAAATGCCGCGTGTTTCTTACTCGGCTTTCCAATACCGTTGTCCGGATCAAGAAAGATTAGATTTGCTGTCGCGAGTCTTTTACGCTTGCTCTCTGACCAAGCGTTCCGTTGCGATGTCGGAACTGGTTCACGGTGAAACAAGGTGCCGTCAGGCCAGAAAGAAGTATCTTCAAGAGCCTCTACGTTGCGCTCAACTCCGCTGAGCCAACTGTACAATTCCGGGTCTAGTGGCTTCCATTTTTGATCATTCCGCCACTCCAGATGACGACCGTCTTCATGCTTATCGGTACCTGGAACGTAGTACCAAGCGATCCCAAGAACTTTATCGTCGGCCGCTAAGGCACGGAGCAAAGCAAACTTCAACAGATCGCTGATATCTCCCACATAGTGGTCACGCACGGGAAATCAGGCGGAGAAGCTGGAGCCGCAGCCGCAGCTTTTGGTGGAGTTTGGATTGATAAAGTTGAAGCCCTGGCGCATGAGGGTCTCTTCGAAGTCGAGGACCATGCCGGCGAGGTAGAGGAAGGATTTGGGGTCGACGAAGATTCTAACGGGCTGGGCGCCGGAGGGGTCGTTGGGGGTTTCGAGGCCCGCGCCGAAGATGAAGGTGCGGTCGCGGTCGCGGGGCTGGGTGTCGAAACGGATGTTGTACGAGAGGCCGGAGCAGCCGCCGCCGGTGATGCCGACACGGAGACCGCCGGCGGAGGGGGTGATGCCTTCCTTGGCCATGGCGATGCGGATGCGCTTGAGGGCATTCTTAGTGATCTCGATGGCCTGCTTGGCGCGGGGCTGCTGGCCCTCGGCGACAAGCAGGGTCATACCCGCG
>CAXTRZ010000176.1:0-5635 GCA_964246715.1 uncultured Acidobacteriaceae bacterium
CTGGCAACCGCGTCACGAAGCACCTCTGCCGGAGCGCACAGCAGGACTTGCTACCCCACACGCGAAGACAACGAGCTACCCGAACTGCGCCATTAGCTTTGGCACAAGCTGATGAGTTCCCCTCGGCCTCGGAACTCGTGATCTCTACGAGATTGCGTTCGCTTCAGCTTCGGTACCCTGCAGTACTGCATGTTTAGGGATCTCTGCCGCAAGTGGGATGGCTCGGTGTCACTCGGGGCTTGGGGATCGTCGCAGCTTGTCATTGCTTTAGCCGAAGCGATATACCCCAAGGATCAACAAGGGTTCCGGCCTGTCCAACTTGCCATCCAAATGCCAGCGCCTGTTCCTGCAAGGCACAGAGTTCGTGGGCTGGTACGCACAGTTCCCACCACGCGAGACGTGCTTCCTCCTCGGAGGCGGGAGGTACCGAACCGGCCCACGTGTTGAGTCCGACATGATGGTGGTAGTCTCCGGCAGCGAGGAACAAAGCACCGGGAATGCTTCCAGTTCTCAGATTCAATCCGAGCCCTTGTCTATAAAGCTGATCTGCTTTCTTCAGATCTCCAACATACAAGTGCATGTGACCCATCACGGTGCCGGGCGGGGCGCCCTTCCAGGCCGTGTGCGGCGTGGCAAGCAGAGATGCCATGTTCAACGGAAGAACCGCGGCATCCAGTTCCGTGCCGCGCCACGGCCATAGCTCGCGCTCACGGTCTGCGTAGACCTCTATCGTGAGTCCGTCGGGGTCTTCGAGGTAGAAGGCCTCACTGACCAGGTGGTCGCTGCTGCCGGCGCGAATGCCGCTGCGGTGAAGGTGCTCGGCAAAGCTCGCCAGAGCGCTCCGCGATGGCAGTAGTAGAGCGGTATGGTACAGCCCCAGGCGTTTGCCTTGAAGAGGCTGAACACCAGACCTTTGTTCCAACTCCAGAAGAACGCGCTCATTTGCAGTCACCCCAAGGTGGGCAGACTGAGGCTTCTGCGTGAGCACATCGAGGCCGACTACTCCTGCGTAAAACTTTAGCGAGCGCTGCAGGTCGGAAACGATCAACCCGACCCGCCCCACACTCGCCGACTCCGGCACCAGCGACGGTCCGCGAGGTTCTGGGGAGATACGCGTGATTGTCTGGATCATCATCCGACCTCCTTAAGCGCTTGCCGCAGCGGCGATAGCAGGCTCGAAGGCGGACAGGAAGTCCTCACGGGACTTCTCGCCAAGGTCGACAACCTTGCTTCCGCCAGCGGCGACCAACGTGACATCCGCAATGCCGATCACCTTGAGAATCAGGCGCAGGTAAGTCGTTGCGATATCCCGGTCACGAATCGGGGAGCCTTCGGTATACACACCCCCGGACGCCATCAGGATGGTGCACTGCTTGCCATGCACGAGCCCCTCACCGGCCAAACCGAGCGTTCGCCCCTTTCGCACAATGTGGTCCACGTAAGACTTCAGGTTCGCCGGAATGTTGTAGTTGTACACCGGCGTGCTGATCGCGATGTGATCGGCAGACAGCAGTTCATCGACGAGTTCGTTCGAGAGGTTCAGCACGTCCCTCATTTCGGGCGTGTGCTTTTCGGCCGGGGTCAGGCTCGCTCCAAGCCAAGGCAGGTTCATGTATGGCAAATCCATTTTGGCCAGGTCACGCTGCATTACCTCTCCGTCGGGATGTGCAGCTTTCCAATCAGAGACGAACTTCGTGGCGAGATTGCGCGAGATCGAGTAGTCGCCTCGCGGGCTGGCTTCTACAACTAAGAGTTTCGACATTGCGTTCCTTTCATGCGGGGCTTCCCGCCGTTGCGCCAACATGAGATCACTTTGAGAGGGGGACGTGTGTAGTTCCTCCCAGGAGCAATTCACAAACCTAGCGAACATTCCTGTATGGGCCGTGCAGGAACAGGCGCACCTAAGCGCGATGTTCGCTCTGGTTAAATTGCAGTGGGGTAGCTGCCGTCTTGTGCCACAGGTGGTAGGAAAGGATCAAGAACGGGAAGAACAGCAGCGGAAAGAGCGCGTGTGCCGCGTCCCCGGCCAGCACGTGCGAAGCCGTTGCGCCTAGGAAGTCAAAGGTAAAGCCTGCATAGGCCCATTCCTTCATTCGGGGCAGCTTACCCGTCAAGATCGCGATCCCGCCGAGGATCTTCGCAAATCCCAGGATCTTCATCAGATATAGCGGATAGCCAAGCGCAAGCATGATCTTCACGATGCTCGCAGGTCCATTGGTGAAGAGTTCGACGAACGCTCCGGCAGTAGCCGGCACGAACATGATGAGTGTCAACGTCCAGTAGATGATCTTGTTCCGGCGCTGCGCTTTTCCGGCAACCTCGCCGTCTCCGGCCTGAGTTGCTATGGTTGAAGGGGAGCTAACTATTGTCTGCATGATCTGTCCTTTCTACGAGTCGCCTGAAGTGCATCCGGCGATGAGCGAACAATCTGTTCGTAGCGCTATTATGTAGTGTGTGGACAGCCTCCACAAGAAGGCACTTTTTTGAGCGAAACGCACAATTCTGTTCCTACGGAGTCGCTCGGTCCCGCAGATTGTAGGGGCTTGGCCGACGTGCTCGCGAGTGTTGGAGACAAATGGACCATCATGGTCGTTGGCGCGCTTTCCAAGGGGCAGCTCCGCTACAACGAAATCCAGCGACGGGTGAGTGGCATCTCGCAGCGCATGCTCACGCTCACACTGAAGCGGCTAGAAGCCGACGGTATTGTCACGCGAACGTTGTTCCCGAGTGTTCCTCCACGCGTGGACTATGAGCTGACCGAACTCGGTCAGACACTACGCGGAGCCCTGGTTCCGTTGCATTTGTGGGCCTCTCAAAACAAACAAGCAATCATGAAGAACCGCACCAAGCATGGCGGCTAACGCATCATCGGCTTACCGCTGACTTGACCACACCAACCGCTGGTAACCCACGGTTAACTTGATGCGACGTTATCGGTAGTGCGATGCCCTCGAACAAATTGCGAGGGCGGACAGCCCACAGAACGCGTGAATGCCCTTGTAAAAGCACCACTGGATTGAAATCCAATGAGAAACGCGATCTCCGCAATGCTGCGCGCACCTTGACGTAGTTGGTCCTTCGCCACCGCCATGCGCCAGCGGTGCAAATACTGCATTGGGGCGAGGCCGACGATGCGTGTAAATCGCAGGTTGAAGGCAGAACGCGAGCACGCGCACAACCGGGCTAGTTTCGACGTAGTCCACGGCTTTGCTGCATCACTATGCAATGCTGCAAGTGCCTTTGCAGTCACCGGATCAGCAAGCCCCTGAAGCATCCCTGCTTTCGCTGGCTGTGCAACAAGAGCCTCACCCCTAAGCAGTTCTACGAGCAATAGTTCCATCAGGCGCGCCACGACGAAGTCGCTTCCGGGGCCGGGGGCACTGTCTTCCGCTTCATTCATCGAGAGCAAAGCCAGTATGCGAGCCGAAGCAGTCTTGCTCAAAGCGACATGCACTAGTGGAGGTAGCAACTGCACCAGCAGTTCTTCATTAGCCGTCTCGAAGACAAACCGGCCACCGCGGATGATTACCGGCTCTGTGGCGCCCACACCGACTCGCATGGTCGTCGAACGGGTGGTCGCCACCAGATTCTCGCTATTTACGGGTTTCACCTGCTGGTCGGACGCTAAAACGAACGGAGCGATGGTACGGATCAGGAAAAAATCCCCGGTACCTAATTTAAGCGGCTCTTCATCCGACCTCAGAAGAAGACATTGTCCGCGGTCGACCCGGAAGAACAGTAAATCATGTCGCTCACGGAAACCGACGCCCCACCGCCCGCTGGCGCGGATAGCACCCCAAAGGGTCGCCTGTGGCCGCAAGAGCCGGATAAGGTCTAGGAATGGATCGATCGCATTTGGACGATTTGTCACTCTTTCTGGCCTCTCCGCCATCGACCGGATCAGGCGGGCCGTCTACCGTGATGTTTGTGCGGATGATTCAAAGAGTCCGCACTAAAAGGACTCTCCCATGACCGATACTCAGTTTCAAGAGATCTTCAAAGCTTACCTCAATGCGTTCGCCGCAACCTCGCCGGCCGAACAGGAAAGGCTGCTGCGTTCCAGCGTAGCGGAAGATGTGGTGTACACCAACCCCGGCGTGGAAGGCCGAGGGCTGCAAAACCTTTTGAAGCACATCAGCGTGTTTCAAGAGCGCTTTCCAGGACACCGTTTCCGTGTGAATTGGTTCCGGCAGCAACACGGACAAATGCTTGCGGAATGGACTCAGCTGGGCGAAGACGGCCGAGAGCTCGTCACCGCCCACAGCTATGGGCGTCTAAATGAATTCAGCTTCATCGCCCACCTGGCTGGTTTCTGGAGCCACGACGCAATGTAGTGTTCCGGAAAACAAGAGTCACAACAGGTGATCATCAGCATCTGCGGAGCGAGAATCAAGATGTTTCGTTCCCACTGCTATTCTGAGACGCTTGATCATCACTGAACAAAGAGACCGTTTTGCCTGTCGACTCGGCTTCGAAGGCATGGCAGAAGATGTGCGTGGGAGGGAGAGCCGCTCAATCTACCCGTTCCCTTAATCGACAGCGAATCATTGACGTAGCGCGCGAACAGTTCTCCAGGCAGAACAGCTCTGTCACACTTGGGGATATCGCTCGGGGAGCTGAAGTAGGTATCGGTACGCTCTACCGGCATTTCGCGGCTCCTGTAGCTTTGGTTGAGGCAGTATATTCCTCCGAACTCGACGCACTCATGGCGGATGGGGAAGCTCTGCTGAAACGGTATCGGGCCTTTCAAGCGCTACGGATGTGGCTGACCGTTACGTCACCTTCGTAGCGATCAAGCATGCAATGCGCGAGACTCTGAGCAGTGCATTCACCTCGCGCTCTGGACCATCGTTGGAGACGCGCTTACGGATGAGGATTTCGATCTCACGCTTCCTAGCGGCCGGTATCGCAAATCACACCATCCTAAGGGACGTGCTGGAACACGATCTCAAGGGAGCACTCGCAAGTACCGTTCTGGCGATGAAGCTCGCAACCGATCAGGATCAGTTGCGTCGGGTGTTGGATTTATTGATGGAGGGTTTGCGCCCGCGTACGTATGGCAAGACAGATGTGCGATCGCGCCTCTCGCCTTTCCCCCTCGAGCTATAAGCTCTGATCACGCGGCGAGCAGATCGACCCGGGGATAGTAGACAGCGAAGTCGTGCTGAATACCTTCACCTAACCCACAGACCTTTGATAGGCGCCGGGCCTGCACTTTACTGTCTTCGCAAACGCGGCGCTAAAGGCGCTCTCTGAGCTGTAGCCCACCGCACTCGCGATGGCGTCAACGCCTTGGTCTCGCTCCCGTAGCAGTTTACAAGCGATCTGCATTCGCCAGTTCATCAGGTAGCTCATGGGCGAGACGCCTACCCTCCTCTTGAAGGTCAATGCGAAGCCCGAGCGGGACATGTTGGCCAGGCTTGCAAGCTCCTCCAAAGACCAGTTTCGTCCGTAGTTCGTCTGCATGGCTTCAAGCGCCTTCGAGAGCCTCGGGTTGGAGAGAGCCGTCAGCCAGATTGGCTGCTTCTCCCCGTAATGCAAGTAGAGGCGTAGCAGCTTTAACAGCATGATAGGCACCAGGTGCGTTAGCATGAGCTTCCAGCCGACTTGATTGTTTCGCATCTCAGACGTTAAG